>CAYZCU010000016.1:379-19968 GCA_964477065.1 uncultured Gammaproteobacteria bacterium | reverse complement strand
ACAGCTCAATGTAAAGCTGGACAAGATCATTCGACTTCTCGGCGGAGATATTACTAAAAGACCAACGAAGGAAGTGACTGAATCGGAGTAGAGACACGATCTAGTATACTTACCTCTATGCATAGAAATGACCTGAAGAGACTCCTTGATTTTTCCCACGCCCTTTATGGCATGAAAAAGCTTCTTCGCTTCAAAGGCATGCCTGGCTGGGAGCACTTCACCCCTGAAAGATGGGATAGTGTTGCTGAGCATACCTATCGTATGGCGATGCTTGCTCTGCAACTAGAACCCTACCTCAAAACAAAAGTCAACCTCTCTCACACATTGAAAATGATTCTCATTCATGACATTGTTGAGCTACAAGCACTTGATTACAGCCCAATGGGGAAGCACGATAATGGAGGTGGACATGCTTTTGACAAGCAGGCATTTCAATCTAAATATGAGCGAGAGATACAGGCTTCACAAAGTTTGTTTTCTTCACTGCCAACTGAACATGCACAAGCATACCAGAACCTTTTTCAAGAATACATCAATACAAAAGCTTATCCTGAAAAAGGGACACCAGAAGGAAGATATGCCTACGCACTTGATAAAATTGAGGCTGTCATGCAAATTATAGATTGGATGCATGAGGGGTATACGTGGGATGCTTCCCGTATGGAAGAATCTCGTAGATATGTCACAGAATGGACTGCATATGAACCAGCTTTAACTGAATTCGTACAGCTTCTCTTTGATGAGGCAACCCAGCATCAATCCCAAAAGTAATCCACTCCGACATTCTCTGACATAATCTGATATACTTATGTCAGAATAGATTGCTCCTACAGCTCCTGTTATAACTCGCACCTTATTTATTCTGCAGATTGATATGAAAAAATTACTTGTTCTTGGTGGTCAAAAGGAACTTCGTGAACTTGCACAGCAGGTTGAGGATCTTTGCGACTATGAGCTCACTGTAGCCTCATATAAAAGCCTTGAATTTTTTATCAAGGGAGCACGAACAACAATAACAGTGCACGGCGTAGATATCTCACACTTTGACTTTGTATGGATACATAGCTCATGGGCACCACGACCAATCGCCCATGCAGTTGCACTTTTTCTTACTCATAAAAATATCCCTCATACGCCTGTAGAAGCTGAAGGCTCCAAGCTCAGCGACATGCTTGCTTTGAGCATCAAAAATGTGCGGATTCCTAAAACATATTATTCACATACCTCTCAGCTTGCTCGTCGACTTGATTCGATCGTCAAATTTTGTCGATATCCTTTTATCATGAAAAGTTCACGTGGCACACTGGGAAGCGATATGTTCTACATTCAAAATGAGCAAGAATTTATGGATGCCCTGCCATTTTTTAGCAAAAAGATTCAGTATATTTGCCAGTCATTTATTCCTAATGATTTTGATTATCGCGTGATTATTGGTCAAGGACTCATGCTTTCTGCTGAAAAAAGAACACGCAAGGAGGGTGAGTATCGCAACAATGCCTATCTTGGTGCTACTGAAGATTTTATGCTTTCTGGCGATCTGCCACCGCTTGTTCATGATATTGCACAAGATTCATCACAAAGTCTGGGTTTAAACTGGGCAGGGGTTGATATTGTCACTTCAACAAAAACAGGTAAGAATTTTGTCCTTGAGCTGAATCGCAGACCTGGTTTGACGCGTGGATCAACAGAAATGTCTGCCGCCCTATCACATATGGTTCATCTCCTCGATGACGCATCCATCACATACCCATAGCACAAATCACGGCTGGATGATGTATAATAGCCACATGAAATTCACGAAAACATCAGACGCAAATAGAACACTTGTGTTTGATATCACCATTCCTCAAGAGGATATTACGAAGCGCTACGCTCAAGCTTTGACGACGTACGCTAAAAAAGCCAAAATCGAAGGCTTCCGCGAAGGGAAAGCACCAGTCGCTCTTGTTGAAAAAAATACCGGTAAAGAAGTCATTTACGATCAGCTTATTCAAACACTTCTTCCAGATGCCTATAAGGCCCTTCTTGAAGCTGAAAAGTTCCAGCCCGTCATTTCACCTAAAGTAGATCTCAAACATGCAAAAGAGGGTGAAGATTGGATACTGACGATGACAATCGCACTTGCCCCTCAGGTCAAAATCCCTGATTACAAAAAAATTGTCAAAAAAGTCCGTGGCAATGCAAAAAAGGATGAAATTTGGGTTCCTGGAAAAGATGATACAGCAGATAAAGGGGCGGTTGAAAAGCGCGAAAAATTTCTCAATGATGTGCTGAAAGAGCTTCTTGAGCAGACAGATATCGAGCTTTCTGACCTCATTATTGATGAAGAAATCAATCAGCGCTTAGCTCGACTTATTGACGACATTCGTAGAATTGGACTCACTATCGAATCATATCTTGAATCACGCAAAACAACACAAGACGAGTTGCGTGAAGAGTTTAAAAAAGATATCATAAATACATATAAGCTCGAATATGCGCTCAATGGAATTGGGGATGATGAGAAAATCACCATCGAAAATGCTGAGATAGAGACCATGATTGAAAGCATGCCCGATGAGGCAAGCAAAAAGGAAGCACGTCAGAACGCATATGTTTATGGCATGATGTTGCGTAAGCAGAAGATCCTTGATTTTTTGGGCAACCTGTAGTATAATTGCTACCATATGTCAGGACAAAAGGGACTGGCACAACAGTCCAAAACGCACATAGCTCCTCAAGAAGTCCTCAAGAATAGTGGACAGGAATCCTCTCCGCAAAAAAGCTTCGTTCGCCCAGAATTTTCAACACGAACGCCAGATCATTCTGAAAAGCCTGCAGAGAACAAGCAAAAATTTGCGAACCCTGAGTTCACACGCATTTTTGATGCGTCAACGTATCGTGAAAATCACGACAATAAAGCTCGCATTGAGAGCTTACTTTCGCAGATTAGTCGTGAAGTATCTATCGCTCGGGCAGAAGGCTCATCTATCACTGCTGAGCTGACACGGATTGAAAATGCAACATCCCAAGCGGTACCTGAAAAAGTAGGCATTTATCACATTGAGTACTATGGTCTTCTTCTTGATTATGTCAAAAATATACGTAGAAAAATCTCATCAGCAATGTGGTATTCAGTTGCTCGAGGCAAGCAAAAAGCAAAGCGGGGCAGTGCCTTTGCATCTCAAAAAAGTACGACTGACTCTCCAGAGGCATCCGTAGCCCGTAGCTCCAACTAATTCTCTTGGTAGCGGATTGCATTCTGATCTTGCGCAAATGTACTCTTGCTGGTAAGATAAGTCCTAGCAGTCTGTACGAAACATTGGTCGCTTAGCTCAGCTGGCTAGAGCGTTGCATTGACATTGCAGAGGTCACAGGTTCAAGTCCTGTAGCGACCACAGACTCCTCATATACCTATGGACAGATTAGTTGCTCGAGTAGATGTTGGACAACTATGCCCTGTCTATCTACAAACACCTCGTGCAGATAATGGCCGACCTCGCTACTTTATTGTAACCATTCCACTTCCAAAGGTTGATAGTGGATTTACCTATGTTTCTGTAACGTGTCCTTTGGCACACGACACAAGTGTTCGAGGGACACTTGCACCGACTGGTATCGATAGAGCTCGATCCAGTGGTGAGGGAGATAGGGTCGAAGCTGAAATACTGTGTGCTGGTTGTCAACTTCATCCTCAAAGATTCGTCATGTCTGCGTCGCCTACTGTAACCACTCGCACATAATTCATACGTGAGCTATAATAGAACCATGAATACCCACGATCAGGACTACCTCGACAAACTTCGCCATTCAACAGCACATTTGCTCGCAGCAGCCGTCTTGGAGCAATACCCTGATGCAAAGCCAACCATAGGACCATCTATTGAAAATGGTTTTTATTATGATTTTGAATTTTCAACACCCCTGAGTGAATCAGATCTTAAGGATATTGAGCGGAAGATGAAAAAGTTGAGTAATTCATGGGCCTCATTCGAGAAAAAAGATGTGTCGCCAGATGAAGCACGAGCGTACTTTGCGCACAATCCGTACAAACTCGAATTGATTGAAGAAATTATTGCAAAAGGAGAACAACTCACCTTTTATACCTCAGGCACATTTACTGACTTGTGTCGAGGAGGACATGTCGAAAGGCCATCTACAGAATTGAAGCATTTTAAGCTCTTATCACTTGCCGGGGCATACTGGCGGGGTGACGAAAAAAACAAGATGCTCACACGCATCTATGGAACAGCCTTTCCCTCAGCAGAAGAGTTAGAAGCTCATTTGAACATGCTTGAAGAGGCAAAGAAGCGGGATCACCGACTGATTGGGAAGCAAATGAGCCTATTCTTTATAGATGATATGGTTGGCAAAGGACTTATCATGTGGCTACCAAAGGGAAATGTCATAAAGGAAACTATCGAGGCGTATGCAAAAAAAACTGAAGAGGAAGCTGGATATGTCCGAGTTACGACTCCTCATATTGCAAAGGAAGCTCTTTATCTCACATCTGGACACCTCCCTTATTACAAGGACGACATGTTCCCAGGTATGGTTATGGATGATGGAACGTATTATTTGCGAGGGATGAACTGCCCACATCATCATCGTATCTATCAACATGCTCCAAAGAGCTATCGAGACCTGCCATTAAGGATTGCTGAATATGGAACTGTGTATCGAAATGAATTGTCAGGGACTCTTGCAGGACTTCTTCGTGTTCGCGGACTTACGATGAATGACGCTCACATATACTGCCGTAAGGATCAAATTAAAGATGAGTTTAAAGATGTCCTTACATTAGTCATGAAGTACTTCGATGTCTTTGGATTTACCGACTATTGGTTTAGACTTTCTAAATGGGATCCTCAGCACACAGACAAATACATTAATGAACCAGACAACTGGGAACATGCAGAATCTGTACTCAGAGAGGTGCTCACAGAAATGAAAGTTCCTTTTACAGAAGTTGATGACGAAGCTGCTTTCTATGGGCCTAAGGTAGATGTTCAATTTAGGTCGGCGATTGGTCGCGAAGAGACAATGTCGACAATTCAGCTTGATTTTCTTGCTAAAAGCCGATTTGGGCTGACGTATACAGATAGTGTAGGAAACGAAAATGGAGATGTTTTTGTTATCCATCGTGCACCTCTGTCCGTCCATGAACGATTCATGGCCTTCCTCATTGAACATTATGCTGGAAATTTCCCACTCTGGCTTGCACCAGTACAGGTAGCCCTCCTTCCTGTGAGTGAAAAGCATACAGCATATGCACAACAAGTGAGGGAAGCTTTAAAACTTGCTGGCATCCGCACGGAACTCGACCTGGACAACAAGACGCTTCCTGCAAAAATTCGCTCATGGACATTGCAAAAAACTCCCTACATGTGTATAATAGGCGACAAGGAAGCTCAAAGTAGTGAGCTCGCAGTGTCAGTGAGGACGCGCTCAGGTGAAGATCTTGGCATGTTGTCACTTACCACACTGATTGATCAGTTACGCTCAGACATTGATAAAAAAACAAACACACGGTAAGTTTAATGCACCCATCAAACGGTACATAACAAATGAACGTATTCGTGGTGAGCAATTTCGATTGATTGATGCACAAGGAGAACAACTTGGGCTCGTGAGTCGAACAGAAGCATTTGCATATGCGCGTGAACATGAGGTAGACTTAATACTCATTGGTGCACATGCTGAGCCTCAAGTTGTGAAGGCGATAAACTTTCACAAATTTTTGTATCAAGAGGAAAAGCGTAATAAAGATAGTAAAAAAGGACAGAAAAAAGGTGGTACAAAAGATGTACAACTTTCACTGTTTATCGGCAAAGGAGATCAAGATCGACTTCAAAAAAAGTCTCTCGAATTTCTTGCTGAAGGTTTTCAAGTCCGCATCAGACTTCGCATGCGAGGTCGCGAGCTTGGAAAAACTGATATGGCGCTTATCCATGTGAAGGAGTTTATCGCTTCACTTGGGGAGGTTACCATAGCAGCTGAACCAAAAATACAAGATAAAACATGTACAGCGGTGGTTGTACGAAAAAAATAACATGGGAACGAAACAGAAAACACGAAAGGCAGCCGCAAAGCGATTCAAAATTACCGCTACAGGTAAAGTTTTGCATCGTGGACATGCTGTTCGTCATTTGAGAACAAAAAAATCAAATCGACGACTTCGTGCTCAAGCAATCCCTCGTGAAGTTTTGGGTCGTATGAAAGCAAAAGTTTTAAAAATGCTTGGACAATAAATAACTATGACACGTGTTAAGGGTGGAACAAGAACCAGAGAGAGACACAAAAAAGTTTTAGAGCTTGCAAGTGGGTATCGTATGGCTCGCCATAAGCAGTACACAACTGCCAAACCTGCAGTACTCCACGCAGGAGAATATGCATTCATGGGACGTAAACTCCGTAAGCGAGATATTCGCTCAACCTGGATCGTGCGTATGAACGCAGGACTTCGAGAGCTTGGTATGAACTATAGTACGTTTATCAGCAAACTTCGCGTCAAAAATGTTGGCCTCGATCGTAAAGTACTTTCATACTTTGCAACCCAAAAGCCAGGTATTTTCAAAAAAATTGTTGAGGCTGTAAACTAATACCGCACCCTCATTTTTGGCCTGGATAGATCTGCCTCAATATACTATACTGTTTCCATGGACCAGGATATTGATCGGATTCAATCTCAATTCAACAAGCGCCTCACCGCGATAACTTCTTTCGCAGATTTGGAAGCACTTGAAGTCACATACCTTGGCCGAAAAGGCGAACTCAACGCACTCTTTGCAACCTTCTCAAACCTCTCACCTGAAGAGATCAAACACACTGGACAGCGTATCAATGCACTTAAGTCATTCATATCGGAGGCACTCACGACGAAGAAGCGTGACCTCGCCCATGACACGTCATCTCATGTCTGGACAGATCCAACACTTCCGGGAAACAAACATCCTCGTGGCGGATTGCATCTCGTGACTCATACTATCAGAGATATCCGAAAAATCTTTCATAGTCTTGGATTTATCAGCATGTCCTATCCAGAAGTTGAGTGGGAACACTATGCATTTGACACCCTCAACATGCCAAAAATCCACCCAGCTCGAGATGATTTTGAAACGTTTTTCGTGGATGAACCAGCTCACCATGAATATGGGAAAATGCTTCTCACACCACATACATCTAATGGTCAAGTTCGTGAGATGCATCGCGTGATGGGAGAGTATGGCAAACCACCGATTAAGATGATTAACATATCTCGCACCTATCGCCCTAATTGGGATGCGACACACACGCCGATGTTTCATCAATTTGAAGGACTTTGTGTGGATAAAAACATTACCATTGCTCATTTGAAAGGAACTATTGAATACTTCGTCAAAGAGTTTTTTGGTCGGGACCGCACCATTCGACTCCGCCCCTATGATTTTTTGTTTACTGAACCGTCATTTGAGGTAGATATTTTTACAGGATCTGAGTCTATCGGTCGAGCAGGATGGCTGGAATTAGGAGGCGCTGGGATGGTCCACCCCAATGTTCTGACAGCTGGAGGAATTGATCCAAATGAATACACCGGCTGGGCATTCGGATTTGGGATTGAGCGCGTCGCCATGATGCGTGGGGGAGTCGCATTAGATGATCTACGAATTACCTATTCTGGAGATGTTCGATTTCTTGAACAATTTGCATAGCTATGAATTTCAAAATTACCCATAACTGGTTGCTTGATTACATTGATACTGATGCAACGCCTGAGGATATCCAAAACTATCTCTCCCTTTCATCTGTTAATGTTGAAACGCTTGAGAAAATTGGTGACGATACCGTCTACGATATCGAGGTTACGACAAATCGCATTGATTGTGCCTCAGTTCTCGGGATTGCCATCGAATGTGTGGCAACATTGCCTCTGTATGGCAAGAAGGCGGTGTTTAAGAACAACCCACTCAGCACACCAGCTGAAGTTAAAGAGGGGACTGGCTTGTCAATTGACATCCACGTAGACGATGATGATGTTGTCTCACGTGTGGCAGGCATGGCCATACGGGATGTCACCGTCGGACCGTCGTCTGAGCTGATTCGCTCACGACTTGAAGCATGTGGCGAGCACTCAATCAACAATGTCGTCGACATATCCAATTACCTACGTATTGCCTACGGTCAACCCGTCCATATGTTTGATTATGATGCAATTGTCAATGCACACATGAGCATAGAGCTCAGTAAACCTGATGACATTGTCACTTTGATTGATGGGACTGAGCTTAAGCTCCCTGGAGGTGACATCATCATTCGTGATGGTGATCACCGGATTATTGACCTCGTTGGACTTATGGGTGGACAAAATACAGAGATCACATCCTCAACGAAAAATGTCCTTCTCTTTGTCCCTGTGGTTAATAAAACACGCATCCGCAAGACATCTATGACAACTGGTCGACGCACCGCTGCCATTTCGTACTTTGAAAAAGGACTTGATGAGGAGCGCGTTTTGCCAACACTTGCATATGGCATTGATCTGCTTGTTGAGCATGCTCATGGGACGCCTGCATCGCAGATGTTTGATTACTATCCTCATCCTGCTGAGCCTGTTTACATCGACATCCAGGCAGACTATATGAATGCTCGCATTGGGACACAGTTGAGCATTGATGAGATGGTGACATATATTGAGCCCCTGGGATTTAAAGCTGAAGCAGGTGACACTGCAGATTCACGAAAGATTCGTGTGCCGTCATATCGGGCTAAAGATGTTACGACGCAGGCAGATATTGTCGAAGAGGTTGCTCGCATGTACGGCTATCATACTATTGTCCCTCAGATCCAACAAACTGATGTCGTCTATCAACCACTTGAGATGGATCAGCTCCTGTCAACACAGGAAAAAGTTCGAGACTTCTTGAGTGCAATTGGCTTTTTTGAGCAATACAACTATTCCATGGTTTCTCAAAGCATGATTGAAAATATGGGACAAGACATTAGTGAATGTATCAGGCTATCAAACACCCTTTCCACAGACATTGAATATTTGCGCACATCCTTACTGCCTTCATTGCTCAAAAATATAGCCGATAATCAAGATCGCACAGCGCAACTTCATTTTTTTGAATGTGCCCGTGTGTACCTCAGGCAGGATGGAGACTTGCCACGTGAGACGCCTCGATTGGCTCTCGCTTCAACGATACCGTATGACATTATGATGGGCGTCTATGAAAACATGCTCAAGCTTCTCCATATTGACGCTTTGCATCTGAAAGAAGTACCATCAGATGCGTGGATCCAATCAGGGGCACACATTGTGGGTCCGTCTGATTCAGGAGATGTCATCATAGGAACAATTGGATTGCTCCATGAAGCCACACGGCATCAGTGGGGGATCAAGCAACACGTCACCTTTATCGAGCTTGACCTTGATACGCTTGTGACATACATCAACTCATTTCCTGCCTATGTCAAACCAAATCCATATGCACATATCACCCAAGACTACACCTATGTAATGCATGAAGGTGCGCTTTTTGCAGATATGAAAGCCGAGGCCTATTCAGCTTCAACACTGCTCGTTTCACTTGATGTCATCAGTCGATTTGAAGATAAAGTTACTATCCGCTGTACCTTTGCTTCGAGAGATCGAAACATCACGGAAGCTGAAGTGAAAGATGATTTTGAGAAAATAAAAGAAATTTTTAAGCATGATTAACAGAAGAGACGATTTGATTCCAGATCATTTACCTCATCCATCCCGACGTACCCGGAACTTCTTGCGTCATCAATTTTATGATCAAGCAAATCAGGTAGTAGCATTATTGCAAGACTCAACTTCAGATCCAAAAGATATTATTCGCGGTTGTCAAGATACTCTCCATACACTTAAAAAGTTAAACCGGGGGACTCGTTTTGGTCTAGATAAATCTACGGAGTCACGGTAACAGTGACACTGGGGGTCACCGTCGTCGGAACCGCTGTGGGCGCCTGTGTCACAGCATCTGCATCCCACGCTCGATTGACACCAATTTTGATACTTCGTTCAGTTGTATTTCCTTTTGAATTTTGAGCAAATATCTTCAGCTCATATGTCCCATCTGCCATTTTGATAATTTCATCAATATCTTTCTTATTTTCATGCCACTCTTTCACGGTTGCGCCATTGAGCTGAATGCGGACGGTTTGTATATCTTGCAATGAGGTCACTTTAGCACGAATACGGACATCATTCGTACCCACGGTGCTATGATCTGAAGGCTCCTTGATATCGATAACGACATCATCGCCTTTGGATGAAGAGACATCTCCGGGGACTTTGTATCGACTATCATCCTGACCGGCAACCCAGGCGTCGATACCAGCTTGCCATCTGTTTGTGCCATCTGTTGAAATAGGATCATCTTCCGTGATGACGATGTATTCTTTTTCATCATATTCTCCGGCTTTGATTTCGACATCATTTGCACGCTTGTTGGGATCAGATTTTGAGAGCTTTATTTTTTTATAAAATGGAGAGACATCCTTTGGCAAGTACTGTTTGATAAAATAATCTGATCGCGTGAGATTGCCATCTTTAGGCAATCCTCCCAAAAGTGCATCCACTTGAATAGCTTCGACATTTTCAGGGACTGGCATGATCCCATCTTTATATGCTGGATCATTGAGGAATGCACGCATGATCCCATTCCAAATTGGAGAAGCACCCGTCACTCCTGATGCAATTTTGGAATTCATAGGCGAGTTGTTATTATTTCCGACCCATGTCCCGACAGTGACTGATTGTGTATAGCCAACCGTCCAGTTATCACGAAGATTGTTCGTGGTTCCTGTTTTGACGGCAACTGTTTTTCCAGGAATCTGTAAATAGCTACGTGTCCCAAATGCCTCTGATCGTGCATTATTATCTGAAAGAATATGTGAAATCAAAAATGCCACTTCCTCGCTGATTGCACGCTTCGGCTTTGCGCGTTTTGCCTTATAAATCACTTTATTATTGCGATCACGAATTTCAAGAATTGAAACTGGCTCAACCGCCTCACCTGATCTCGCAAACGTAGAAAAGCCATTTGTCAAATCAAGAAGCGTCGTCTCACCACCACCCAGCGTGACAGATAAGCCGACTTTGTTGATATGCGCCTGTGTCGGTTCAAGACTTTTGACACCCATATCAAATGCTGTTTGCATCATATTTCGCACACCGACCTGAGCCAATATTTTGACTGCTGGAATGTTGAGAGAATTTGCAAGGGCACGGCGATACGTTACCGGGCCACGAAACTTGCCATCATAGTTGTTTGGCGTGTAACTTTTTCCGCCTTGGTTTGGAAATTCTGTCGGTACATCCATAATAATCGAAGCGGGGGAGTAGCCTTGTTTAAATGCAGTCGCATAGGTAAATGGTTTGATAGATGATCCGGGCTGTCTCAACGATGTTGCAACATTGTGTTGACCAAATGCTTTATTGGTAAAATCGTATGATCCAACCATTGCAAGAATATCCCCAGTTTGTGAATCCATTGCGACAGCGGCACCGTTTGTTGCCTTAAATGCCTTCAACTTTTCAACCTCATCATGGACAATACCTTGGGCTTTTTCCTGCATCTTTGCATCAAGCGTCGTTTTCACTTGAATCCCTTGATCTAGAATTTTTTCGCCAAAAAGTGCAACTATTTGTTTACGAACATAAAAGACAAAATGTGGAGCATCAATAGATAAAGAATTTTGCTTAAATGTCACCTTCTCAAGATCCTTCAATGCTTTCAGCTCCTGCTCTTTCGTAATATAGTCATCTTCACGCATACGTCGAAGCACATCTTTCGTACGCCCCTTGTAGGCATCTTTATCACCAATCAGCGGGCTATAGCGTGTTGGGCTTTGAGGCAATCCAGCCATGAGTGCTGCCACAACAAGCGTCAGATCATGCGCATCCTTGCCAAAATAGCCTTTTGATGCAGACTGAACGCCCCAAAATGTCCCTCCATATGGAGATTCATTCAGATACATTTCTAAAATTTCATCTTTTGTATAGCGTCGTTCAATTTCAACTGACAAAATAACTTCCTTGATTTTACGCGTCACACTGCGCTCTTGTGATAAAAGTACATTTTTGACCAATTGCTGGGTCAGCGTGGACCCTCCAGCTAATCGACGGCCCGTGAGTGCACTTCGCACCACTGATCTAAATATGCCCCACAACGAAAAGCCTCCATGTGAGTAAAAATCTTTATCTTCAACGGCAATCGTCGCTTGCTTGAGCGAGTCGGGGATGTCTTTCATCTTCACAGGCACGCGATTCTTATCTTCGAACATCTCAAAAAGCACTGCATCGTTGCGATCATAAAAAACAGTTGATTTCCCAGTGCGATCTTTGATCTCACCGGGAGACGGAAGATCGCGTGAAAACCAGGCAAAGACGATCATCCCAAGTAAAAATGCGCCAACTGTTGCGATCAATGCGCTTCGAAGAAGAATGCTCATACCATCAGCACTTTTAAGTCGTTTCAATGAGAATTTTCGACGCGTTGATCGTCGTAATGGACGATAGATCTGAGACTGTCGATCATTCCGTTGCGGTGTTTGCATACTCAATATAGTATACTAGGTCTATCATTGATTTCCACACGTAGCATGAAACAATCACTGCACCGATTTAAAAATAAAGAATTTCTCGTGAAAGCATTTGTCGCCCTGTGCACAGTCATGCTCATTTTGACCTCATTTTTGCCTCTGCTTATCCAAGCCATGCGCTAGGCGTGCATGAGGGTGTGCTATACTGATCATGCACTATGAGGCTCCATGAAATACCCCTGCAATCACTACCCCATACCGCACCTCGAACAATCAAGTTGATGGCTGGAATGGCCCTCTACACGTATGCAGATCTTCTCAATCATATCCCGTTTCGCTATGAAGATTATAGTCGGATTGTGCCCATAGGTCAGGTTTTTACAGATACGCAGGCACTTTCAGCTCTCAGCCTGGATGCAGGGACATCAATCGAATCAGATACTGATCAACTTATTTCAAGAGGTAAAATCACCATTATTGGGACAGTCCAGCGCTTTGATTCAATCCGCACCCGACGCGGTGTCACCATGCAAAAAGTCCAAATGGCAGATGAGACAGGATCAGTTGATGTAATTTGGTTTAATCAACCTTATCTGCGAACACTCATGAAATCTGGGACAAAGCTCGCTATTGGCGGATCACTCAAAAGTTTTCAAGGCAAGCTCACGTTTCAACCTGAAGAATATGAAGATATCACGTTACGTGAAACACCACTGCATGCAGGGAGAATACTGCCTGTCTACCAACAGACTCGCGGGCTGTCTTCCAAAACCATTCGAGAAAAAGTTTGGTATATTTTGGCAACATATCGCCAACTGCTTGAATCACCACTTCCTGCCGATATTGAAAAAACGTACAAGCTCCTCGATATTTTTACAGCATATCAAGAAGCACATTTTCCCGAAAATCATGACTTACTCATGCAAGCTCGACATCGGCTCGCGTTTGACGAGCTTTTCACAGCCCAGTTATCATCTCACTTGATAAAAACAGAATGGAAAGCCCAATCTGGCGCTCCAATCATAGATACTGCCACTAGCTTTGATGTACTTGATGATTTTATCGCACATCTTCCATTTCAGCTCACGCAAGCTCAAATACGAACATACCAAGAGATTTTGGCAGATATGAATTCTGATCACCCTATGAATCGGCTTCTGCAAGGGGACGTGGGCAGTGGAAAAACAATTGTTGCAGTTCTAGCAACAATCGCAACACATCTCAATGGCTATACCTCACTTGTCATGGCGCCAACGGAAATTCTTGCACAACAACATTTTGCAAGTTTCACTCGGCTCTGTGATCTCATACCTGCGCAACATCGACCACGCTGTCTCTTGCTGACTGGATCATCCAAACCAGCAAAGGAAGATCTAGCACAAGCGAATATAATCATTGGCACACATGCATTGCTTTCCCAGTCATTTGCATCTCATACCATCGGGTGTGTCATTGTTGATGAACAGCATAAATTTGGCGTTGTCCAGCGAGCCAAGCTCAAAGAAAAGGGGATACATCCACATCTTTTGAGCATGACAGCAACCCCTATTCCTCGAACAGTTACCCTCACGTTGTATGGTGAGCTTGATGTATCACGACTTGATGAAGTGCCACAAGGGCGCAAAGAGATTAAAACGTACCTTGTTCCACCTGCCAAGCGATCTGACTCATACGAGTGGATCCGATCTGAAATTAGTGACAAGCAAGCACAAGTTTTTGTTGTCTGTCCTTTAATTGACGAATCTGAGGCTGAATCTATGTCTGCTGTCAAAGCCGTGAATGTTGAATATGAAGCGATAATCAAGCTTTTCCCACAGGCTCGCGTTGGCTTGCTTCATGGGAGGCTCAAGAAAAATGAAAAAGATACATTGCTACAAGCATTTGCATCACATGAGCTGGATATTCTCGTTGCTACGCCAGTTGTGGAAGTTGGAATAGATATCCCTGATGCAACTATTATCCTTATTGAGACGGCAGAACGGTTTGGATTAGCACAGCTTCACCAGCTTCGCGGTCGCGTCGGTCGATCAGATAAACAGTCACACTGTTTGCTCTTCACTGAGCAAACGTATCCAGCAACGCTTGATCGATTACGCATGTTTTGCCAGACGCATGATGGATTCAAACTCGCTGAATATGACCTGCACAGCCGAGGCGCTGGAACGCTCTATGGGACATCTCAGCACGGGGCACATGAATTGCAGATTGCATCTCTGACAGATACCAAGCTTCTTGAGGATACACATTCAGCAGTTGATCAATGTATGCTGACGCATCAGGATGTCGAAAAAATACCCGAGCTGGAATATCGGCTCAGGACCTATACGACGAAGCACATCTCACGCGACTAACCTCCGGAGTTGGGAAGCGGCAGAGGACAGGCTAAACTGGAATTTTGTCACAAATCTAGCTTGGAGTAGCTCCCACAAGCTCAATTATGCAGACCGTATGTGTGCTCAATCGTGTACTCCGTCTATGCGGATGATCACCAACACCGTTGGTGACATGTACTGCGCTCGCTCCTGCATCTGCATACCGACCTCGTTGGGGAAGATTCAATCGCGTATCCCACATGCGCCCTTCAAAGCCAAGCTGGTGCATTTTAAACTGAGCAGCTCTACGAAGTCCTTGCATCAGGATACCCCCTTTAGGGACCTGACACCCATGAGCATGTCCACAAATCGCAAGCATATTTGCAAAGCGGATCCCTGTCACTTCCTCATCAATCGCACAACTAGAGTGCGTCAAAACAACTTTTGGCTCCGGGGTATCAAGTCTCTCAGATGTTTCCTCAATGTATCGTCTACTTGTATAGACTGAATGAGGTGCGTACAGCTTTTCACTGATGAAATCAGGTTGTCCTATGTACTCAACGCCATCTATGTGTTCACCTTCACTCAGACGATAGCCATGCGCTTGCAACATGCCTGGCATTTCAGACCACCAGCTCACATGCCGATCGTGATTACCACGGACACTGAGTCTATCACGAGCCTGAATGACATCTACTGCCCCAAGCAATTCCTCGAAATCACCTTGTGCCGTTTCACTATCTTGACCATGGGGTTGATTCACATAGTCCCCCGTTAATGCAAGAACTCGACGATCAGCGCTGACACCAAAGTGGGTATCCGCAACCATATTAATAGTCTGTGCAACATGACGCATATTTGTCGGATTGATACGGGTCACACCTTCTCGATCGCCATGAATATCAGTGACATGTAGTATGAGTTTGCCTTCAGATGCTTGGGGAAGTCCGTGCATAGACTGCGTATAGGTCAGATATCGCGTCCCAAGTGCATCAACATGAAGCAGGCGATAAGGTCTATCATCAGGCAAAGCCAGTGTACACGTATCTACCAACACTTCACCCCCTCCAGCGAGCGTTAAAACCCCTGCTGTCAGGAAGCCCCGTCGTGTCATGCCCTTTCTTTCACTCATATCGGGAAAGTATACATTATCCCTTCCAAAAATGGCCCTGGCATAGTACAATACATCTATGGCACCAACACCAAAGCGAAAACAGTCAACCCGCCGAACAGGCAAGCGCCGTGCATCACGAAAATTCTCATTACCTGAGATTGTCTATGATGCGCAAACAGGCCTCCCACGCCTTTCTCATCGCAAACCAGCTGTCGTCAAACCAAAAGATTCAGCTGTTTCCTAATTATGGATAGGCGACACATTCGCAGACAAGGTATCATTCAAGAGCTTTTTGCCAATACCTTTGACACGGATATGAATGAGACAACGTATCATGATACGACTCAGGCAGTACTCGCGCGAGTGAACGAAATAGATCCTTGGATTGCCCGCTACGCCCAAAAATACACCGTCGAGGACATTGCAAAGGTCGATCTGGCTATCCTGCGACTGGCGACATACGAGCTCATGTTTGACCAAACTCGTGAAACGCCACCAAAGGTTGTGATGAATGAGGCGGTTGAGCTTGCCAAGGAGCTTGGAGGAGATAAATCACCAGCATTTATCAATGCAGTGCTTGGTAAAATTTATGAGGAATTTAGCGGAGAAACCCCTGATACGAAACCTCAGTTAGAAGTCGAACCAACAACCCATGAGCACACAGATTAAAGACCATGCTCTTCTTGAGCAAAAGATCAACCTTACATTTTCAAATCCAGACCATATTAAAATGGCTCTTGTCCATCGCTCATATCATAACGAAAACAAACATTTCACCCTTCCGTCCAATGAAAAACTGGAATTTTTGGGAGATAGTGTCTTGTCACTGATTACATCCATTCATCTGTATACCCAGTATCCTACTTACAATGAAGGGGACTATACAGATATGAAGGCGGCGATCGTCAATACACGAAGTCTTTTTGAAGCTGCAACTCAGCTGGATCTTGGCTCGTATCTCTACTTGTCAAAAGGAGAACAGGAAAATAATGGACGTGAAAATATGTCCATATTGGCAGATGCATTTGAGGCACTTCTTGGTGCAATCTATCTCGAATTTGGCTTTGATACTGCGTATACGTTTGTCAAAGATTTTCTCTTCAAAGATACGCTCGACACCATAATCAAAAACAAGCTCTATTTACCAGCAAAAAACCTTCTGCAGGAATACTATCAGGAGCATTTTAAGCGTCTCCCGGAGTACACTGTTATTGATGAAACTGGCCCAGAGCATGACAAAGTGTATCAATGTGGCGTGTATGATGGAGAGAAGCTTTTGGCTACTGGGACAGGCAAATCTAAGAAACAAGCAGAGGAAAGTGCTGCATACGAGGCTTTACATAAGCTTGGAATATGATATAATCACTATACACATGGCACTTAAAATCAAATTATCACGCGTCGGCCGAACCAATAATGCTCATTATCGTATCATTATTGCTGAAGCACGTAGCAAGCGAGACGGCATGTATGTCGATAATATCGGTCATTATGACCCTCATTTAGAGACAAACTCAATCACTATCAACGTAGAGCGTCTCAAATACTGGATTGGCCAGGGCGCACAATTTACAAAAGGCACTCAACGCCTTCTTTCAAAGTTTGCTCAATAATATGAGAGACGTTCTGGAATATATCCTTACTCGCATCATAGATCATCCTGAATCCCTCCATATCGATGAAGAAAACGAAGATGATATTATCCGATTCAATGTCACACTTGCAGATGAAGATTATCCACGCGTCATTGGAAAGTCTGGCTTGACCATCAAGGGTATTACAGAGATCGTTCGGCTTGTCGAGAATAAAGACAATCCTGAAACATTTCACAAGATCTTCATCAACATCACGTCAGCGCAAGATAAAGAGCAGTAGTCTGACTGCATTCTGGGTTCACTATTCAAAGGGGTTTGCTTTTGTCGTATAGTCGGTTGAAACAGGCTCCTCGGAAGGTATCGTTTTACGGATATACCCAGCACTTTCAACTTCTTTTTGAATCTCACGCAAGCGGGCAATGCCCTCTGGAGCATATTGTGAAGCGGTCTGTGAACCGATTTCTACGGGAGAACTATGAAACTTCGCCGTAAAGTCCACCGTCCCACTTTCAACATCATAGATAATCTTATCAATCGTCATAAATCGTCCTGATCGAAAGACATGATTACGTAAAAATAATCTAAATGCAGGTTCAGATGCATGCGCACGCACAGCAATCACGACTTCATGCAACGATTTACCCGCAAAAGGGGATGAATACGTGATAATTTGTATTCCTGTGACGCTTGAAAGTGCATCTATAGCTGAAAAAATTGAAAATTTATCTTCCTGCGATGGATACAGCGTATTGAGAAGAACCACGAGATCATCAAGTTTTTCCTGTGGATATTCTTGAATCACCCCTCGACGTTTCGACAGATCCTGAATTGTTGTGTTCAGTGTCTGAAGCTCTGCACGAACAGCCTGATAATCTCTTACTTGAAAGGGAATAAATGACACTGCCAAAATAATAAAAAACCCCAACGCAATGATGTACCCAAGATGTTGGAGCAATAAGCGTTTCGAATATGTGCCAATATGTATGCTACTTGTAAACAACATGTACGGTGAGCAATAACTTGCCATCTGAATGTGATAACTCAAGCCCCTGCATCGTCACTTCGACAAAATTTTGCTGAAATGATGGCGATTCAAGCGTCGTCAAGAAACGTGACAATTCAAGCGTATCGGGAAAGCTGAACGTAATATCTCCTATGTTTTCGCTCAATGAAATGCGATCAATACGCCCTGACTCAGTAGCTTGAGGCATATAGGCTAAAAACGTTTCAATTTCACGTGAATAATCAGGCGTTTTTTTCAGAATCGCAGTCATTGCTTCCATTTTTTCATTAATGACAATAATCCGCGCCTCCTGATCTTGGAGGGCATTGATTTCTTTTTGAAGAAGATCTGCTTTGGTACGTGATGCATCTCGAGATGCATACACGTTGCGCTTTAAAGCAAACACCACAATAAGGGTGACCATACACAGAGCACCAAAAACAGCGACGCCAAGCCGGAACAAGCGAAAGTAGTTATCAAGCTTATTGTAATCCTTCTGATTTTGAAGGAGATTAATTTGAATCGCCATTGTTATAAACATCCACCGACCGCTGATGCGAGAAGTGGCCAGTCATCCTTAAAAAATTCAGAGACCGTGTTTGATTCAAGCTGTTGTGTCAGTGGGAAAATTTTTACCGGGATACCAAGCATCTCAGTGAGCTTTGCGTCAAATCCTGCAAAATGTGATCCTTCACCAAGAAGATACATTTCGTGAACATCAACGGCTAATTGCTCTTTCGCTGAGACCATAAATCGCTTAATTTCAGCGACACATTCATTCATCGGTGAGGCGAAGAGCTCATTCAGTTTGTACTGAGTTTGTGCAGACGTAAATCCAACACGCTCAATAATATCCCGAATTTGCTCATCAGAAAGCATGTAATTTGCCTTCATATCTTTGAAAAAAATCTGTTGCCCAAGAGAAAAGGAATGGACTTGAAGTGGTACATTTCGCACAGCATCAAATAAATACAGAGAGGTCGTGGATGTGCCAAAGTTGATGTATAACTTATTCGTTGGTTTCTCAACTTTTT
>CAYZCU010000016.1:0-369 GCA_964477065.1 uncultured Gammaproteobacteria bacterium | reverse complement strand
GTCGTCACCAATCGCAAAAATGCGCTTGTTTCATTTTCAAGTTGCACAGGGACAAGAGCTGCATCTTCAGCAAGTTTGACCGCATGATTGACAATTGCATGTGCGGCAGCAACAAGAAGAATCGTCGTCTTATTCAACTTTTTATCTTTCATGATAATATGGATATCGAGCGTCACTTGATCAATCGGCACAGGGATAAATTGATCTGCCTGATAGCGAATTGCAGAGATAAGTTCTTTATCACTCAAATACGGCATGTCCAAAACACGCGTATAGCTTTGGCTATCCGGAATAACGATGCGCACATCTGTTTTTTTGATACCCGAGTCGGCAATGAGCTTGCGAATAGTTTCAGACGCTTTCATCGCA
>CAYZCU010000015.1:0-21188 GCA_964477065.1 uncultured Gammaproteobacteria bacterium | reverse complement strand
TTTAAACATGAAAAACTTTTCTCATTGGTGCAGGCTGGTTTTTGGGTTATGCTTTCAACTTTGATTCGGTATGATGGATGGTTCCTATTCGGATTTGCAACAGGTCTGATAGCTCTGTATGTTTGGAAAAAGAAAGGTTATACACAAGCTGAAGGCACCATAGTACTTTTTTCTACTCTTGCTGGATTCGGCATACTTCTATGGCTTATCTGGAATAAGCTTATTTTTAATGACGCTCTCTATTTTATATTCGGACCATATTCTGCACGTGCTCAACAAGAACAGCTTGAGACTGCTGGTGTTCTGGCAACAAAGGGAGATTGGATTTTATCTGCAAAAGTATATCTGTATGCACTTGCCTACAATAGTAATACGTTTATAGCACTTATTGCTTTAATTGGAGCCGTAAGATTATGGATTGATAAGCATCTTCCTTGGGCTGTCAAGATTGCTTCACTCACGTTACTCGCACCTTTGATGTTTAACATTCTTGCTCTGTATCTTGGTCACTCTGTTTTATATATTCAAGGCATATCAGGTGATACGTGGTTTAATGTTCGCTATGGGGTTATGATGATGCCATCAATAGCAATCTTTATTGGTTATCTGGTCGACAGAGTTACATCGATGAGATATGTTATTATTGGTCTCTTGATTTTTACTCTTACTTTTACCTTTTTAAGTCATGATGCTGTAACTATTGATGATGCTACAGTTGGATCGAGTCAAAAAAATGTTTCTGAGGTAAGTGGATGGCTTAGTTTGCATGCGCAACAGCCTGGTTTCGTTTTGATATCTGCAGCATCTCATGATGCGATCATTTTCTCATCAGGTTTGCCCATGAAGAAATTTATTCATGAAGGAACAGGAAGATACTGGGATTCAGCTACCGTTAAACCAGAAAAATGGGCACGTTGGATAGTAATGAGAACTCATGATGAAAGTGATTTAACCTTTAAATTGATACAACAAACACCCGCATGGAGAGAGTCTAAATATAGACTTGTAGAACACTATCCATTTGCAGATATATATGAACTCAAACATGAATATGTCCAGGATATTATAACGGCTCCAATTTATGGCCAACAAAAGTAACATGATATCTCGGGTATTCAGTATTCTTATAGGAATTATATGTGCATCTATAGTTGTTGATCGATTACTCGTGCCTAAACTAGTCCAGCCAACAGTAAACAATGTGTGGAAAATCGAAGCCATCGATACCATGAAATTTTCACGGGATCTAGCACGTGAAAAAGGAGATGATGTAGCTTTTGAGGCCATTATTAAAGCTCAAGTACGTGATATTGCTAAAACAGGTGCTACGCATGTTTCAATCGGAACACCATACGACAAAGAGTTTGAACCATACTTGAGAAAATGGGTTCAAGCTGCCCGTAAAGAAAAACTGCATGTATGGTTTCGTGGCAATCTGTCAGGTTGGGAAGGCTGGTTTAATTATCCACGTATATCTCGCGAAGAACATACACAGGAACTGATGCGATTTATTGAGCGTAATGCTGATTTATTCCAAGATGGAGATATCTTTTCTACCTGTCCCGAATGCGAAAATGGTGGACCAGGGGACCCTCGTAAAACGGGGGATGTAACAGGACACAGAGACTTTCTTATTGATGAATATATACAAACACATGAGCTTTTTCAGCGTCTCGGGAAAAATGTTCAAACGAATTTCAATGGAATGAATTACGATGTTGCACTGTTGATTATGGATAAAGATACTACTATGCGACTAGGTAATGTTATTGTTGTCGATCACTATGTTCAGACACCTGAAGAAACAGTCAAGGATTTAGCACAGTTAGCCCAAAAAACAGGGGGCAAAATCATGTTAGGTGAAGTCGGGGTACCTATTCCTGACATACATGGTGAGATGACAGAAACGGAACAAAATATATGGATTAAAGAACTTCTTACTCAACTTTCACATGAATCATATGTTATTGGCATAAACTATTGGACAGGCAATGGAGCATCCACAGAAATATGGAATACTAATGGAACCCCGCGAAAGGCAGTTGAAACTGTAAAAACATTCTATACTGCAAATCACACAAACCGATAGAATAGTAATGAGAGTCACAATAGCGAAGAGCTATTCCTATCTACGGATCTTCAGGTCAATCTATTACTTGAAAATCAAGACCCTATGTAATATAATATAGGTCTTATGGGTTTAAAAAGATCAGGCGTCATCGCCGTACTAATCATATTTTTCGTTTTCGTTTCGCCAGTTAGTGCTCTTGTCATTCCAAATTTCCCTTCATGTGTTAATCCTCAAGGTCGTATAGTTGCAAGCCACCCAATTGGTATTCATGGTGTCGTTGGAGATGGTGCTACATATAAAGGAGCAGATACTGTATATAGTGTATCTTCATCACAATATCTTCAGTGTCTTTGCGAGTCAAATGGACATGGTATACAAACAAATTGGCTTAACATCGCAGGAAATAGTGAAAGTGAAATAGCATCATTGTTAGCAAGTGGTTGGACATTCATTCCTGATGGTTCAGCTTGGGGGTTAACTTCTGACCCATATGTTGCGAGAAACATCTCATATAGTTGTCTTGCACAAGGAGGTGGGACATCATCATCAAGTTCATCATCTTCTAACTCTGGTGGTACAGGTGGAGGAGAAGTAGATGGGACATCAAGAGGTATTATCGTGCAAGTATTAGGGCTTGCATCGACTGGAAGCCTC
Organism: uncultured Gammaproteobacteria bacterium; assembly: GCA_964477065.1. Classification (GTDB taxonomy): domain Bacteria; phylum Patescibacteriota; class Microgenomatia; order UBA1406; family HO2-37-13b; genus 2-02-FULL-43-11-A. The sequence continues at coordinate 18,463 of CAYZCU010000015.1, read as the reverse complement.
AAGAGAATGTATGACATATGGCTGTACGGTTTAGTAACGCTTACTTTTGGAGTATGGCTCGCATGGCTCAAACAGACTATCTCTGGGAAAAAATCCTAACTGTTCTTTCACGAGCATGTATCATAGCAGGTATAGCCCAGGTGTGCTTGAGTCTTGCACTTTTTATTGCACGATACAATCCATATAGATTAGCTTTCACGGCTCAACCAATACCAACTCCACATACTGAAAATGAGACAGTAATGACATCTGAGCCTATACGGATATCATTACCTGATATATCAATAGATTTGCCCATAGTCAGGTCAACAATCCATGACCAAAAATGGGAAACGTCATCTCAAGGCGTTTCATACCTTGATCTATCTCCTATTCCAGGCCAAAAAGGGAACAGTATATTGTATGGGCATAATTGGACAAATTTACTTGGTCCACTCGTTCATGCCAAACCTGGACAACGTATCTATATATCATACGCAGATGGATCAGTTTCAACATTCAAGATCCAAGCAACTGCTCTTGTATCGCCTCAGGACACAAGTATCCTAGCTCCATCAAATGATATACGTGTGACAATTTATACCTGCGCAGGCTTCATGGATAGTCAGCGATTTGTCGTAACTGCCCGCAAGGCTTAATCAAAAGAACCTGCTCCAACAGCCTTATTTAGGCATCTACCCGTTTTAAGACACGCCGATCCTACCTCTTGTGAGCCTTTACGCGTAAATGAACTTGACAAGTACAAATTACTTTACTTAGAATGAGGTACGTGAGTTCATTGAAAGGAGGTGAAAGATATGGATATTAAATTTTACGATGTAAAGCATCGAAAGTTCGTTACAGTTCCTTCTTCCCAGGTGAAGAAAGTGAAATACGAAACAACAACAAAGAAAGGCAAGCTTCAAGTCCGCTACGCAGTGAAAGCTGAAGTAGATGGCGTCAAACTGACAAAGTTTGTTAGTAAGCCAGACTGGGACAAGCTTCCAGACTAGTCAACTTATTTACGAAGAATAACGGCGTAGGGGAATAGTATTTTCATATATATTCCCCTACGTTATGCATACGACATGAACAAACTACAAATATATCTGCGATTGCTACTCATCATAGGATTGATAGGTCTGATAGACAGTGCATATCTGACGTATCAACATTATGCTGACACTATTCCACCGTGTTCTATAAATCCGCTGATTGATTGTGGAAAGGTCCTTGGAAGCCAGTACGCGGTCATATATGGCATCCCACTTGCCCTTGTGGGTGCAGTACACTACGGGGTGTTTATAGGGCTCATTGGTGCATCGATGATCATGCAGAACTACCGATTGTTCCAGCTGGGTGTGATACAGAGCATCCTTGGGGCTTGTATCTCACTGTACCTTGTCTATCTCCAAATTGGTGTCCTTGGTGCAGTGTGTCTTTTTTGCATGGGTTCAGCTATTATTAGTTTCACTCTTGCAGGAATTGCATTGAGTGCATATCGTCGCTATGAACATCCAAAAGCTCATCCACAATCTGATTAACAAGCCTGATCCCAGTACAGAATACTGGGAATTACTTCGATTTGTGTTAGGTGCTATATTTATGTGGGTTTTCTTGGATAAAACCTTTGGTTTGGGCATTCCGACTGATCCAACTATGGCTTGGATACACGGCGCTTCTCCAACGTATGGATTCCTCACTATGGGGGTGAAGGATGCGTATTTTAGTTCAGTGTTTCGCAATGGCTGGCAATGCGCTCGTCGATTGGCTTTTCATGCTCGGTATGGGGGGCGTTGGACTGAGCTTATTAACGGGGATGGGCATGCGTGTTGCAGGCTATTCTGGAGCACTCATGATGTTCTTTATCTATCTAGCAAGACTTCCGTTGACGCAACATCCGGTATTTGATGAACATATCGTCTATATCATAGTGCTTCTCGCCTTTACTCGTGTAGATGTCGGCAATGTCTATAGTCTTAAGCACTGGTGGAAGAAGACGCAGATTGTCAAGAAATATCCCTTTCTTGGCTAGTTCTTAAATCGCTCTGCATAGATTTGCAGTGAGGTGATGAAGAGAATGATGATAATTGGCCCATATAGCAGGCCAAGTGCGCCAAAGACTTGCAATCCTCCAATGATCCCAAGAAGCAACGCGGCGGGATGAATAGATGTGTCTTGTGATAGCAGTGCCGCTCGCAAGATATTATCGATGTTACTGACAAAGACAACTTGACCGAAGATAATCGTTGATCCTCCCACGACATCTCCTTGTGCCAACAGGAAGAGAGCAATCGGAATGGTCACAAAGCCTGTCCCGACCATGGGAATGATCGAACAGATAAACATCATGATCGTCAACGTGAGAAGGTAGTCAATCCCTGCCAATTTCAAAAACAACGCCCCGACAAGCCCTTGTGCAAGCGCGATGATAAAGACACTTTTGATAAGTGCAGTAATCAGTGCCACGATTCGATCGATATAAACCTCATCAACGGAGTTTTCCAGCGGGCTCATTCGCAAGATATACTTTTTGAAATCACGAAGGACAGGTACGGTAAAGTATGACAACAGGATAAAGACGACAAGCTTGATAATAACCTGCACTGAAGACGTCCCGATTGATACTGCCCGACTGAGTACATATTTACTGATGTTTCCCCCAAATTCAGCGAAAAACTTTTCAACAGCCCCGAGGCTAATCTTCAAATTTAAGAAAGGAATGTGTGAAAGGAACGTGTTTGTTGTAACCACATACATGCGCAAAGATGAGGCAAGCGTCTCTGCATTGATCAGATTGTTAGATGCAAGTTGGCTAATTTCTTGAAAGAAGAGATTAACAGACAAAAGGATCGGCACAACAATGAGAAAAAAGGCAATGGTAATGGTAATAAGCGTCCCCAACTTTCGGCCAAAGCGAAGCTTTTCAGTAATGAATGTATAGAGAGGATGGACAACAACTGCAAAAATAAATGAAAGAAGTATGACAGACAAATAATCACGCAAAAGCCACATGGTCGCTAAAAATGTCGTGGTGAGTACCCCGACAAAAAATATATTACGTGAATGCGTAGTAATATGCTTTGATTCCATACCTCATTGTAGCATACCTATTTTGCTAGATGGTATCCTCGTGTATAATGATTCAAGACATCGTAATTCTCATGAGCGTAGAATCGAATTCGTCTTGATTGGTGAGTGTTGAGATGATGCCAAGTTTGTCTCCCCAGGTGGTCCCGGGTATCTGGCTGACATGGCAGGACAAATCAACAACATAGAGTAAGGGAATAAGTGTCGTGTGCGAAATATGTTTGAGTGTTTCAAGGAAATGGATTGATTTAGCAATGCTAAAGCTTGCACTGAGCATGACGAGGTCAGGATGTTTATGCGTCATGCTTCGCATCCCATTTTCAATTGAGACGACACGGTTTGTCACATAATGTGGACCGATGAATGAATAGGGATGTTCAAGTGTTTCGTGAGGTTCGATAATAAGTATGTAGGATTGATGATTCATAGTAATATTCTCATATGATGAGAATTTATTCTAACCATTTACGATATAAAATGTCAACAGAAAATACACACGCACCTGCACAAAAATTAGGAAAAGCTATTCGCAAAGCTCGAAAAGATGTCGGATTATCACAAAAGGAGCTCGCGCTCAGCCTACAGGTGTCTGATAAAGCAATTAGTTCATATGAAGTTGGACGTGCAACCCCAAGCTTCCATACTTTGCAGGAGCTCAGTAAGGTAGTCAACAAACCCCTTTCGTATTTCGATACTGAAGATCAATCTGACGATATAGATCTGCAGATCAAACTTCGTGTCATTGAGAAAGAGCTTTTAGAGATCAAGAAACTTCTTGCAAAACGTCCTAAATAGGTACCGGTATACAAACCATTTATGGTGTGTCTCCATCGTAAGAAATCTTATATCCTGTTCCATGCACGGTCTTAATCAATTTTGAATCAAACGGTCGATCAATAAGCTCACGAAGATGTTTGATATGGACATCAACGGTATTGCTCAGGTCATCCCCTGTATGCTCCCACACATGTTCCATGATCGTTTCTCTCGTGAGGGCTCGGCCTTGGTTGCGCATAAGAAAGGCGAGGAGATCAAAATCTTTTTTACGGACACGGATGCGCCGATTGTTGCGCTTGACGACGCGCTGGATCGTGTCAACAAGGAGGGAATCAAGTTGGAGGACATCACTGCTGTAAGAGTCACTATTTCGCCTGACAAGCGCTCGTGCGCGGGCAAGGAGTTCGCGACTACTAAAGGGCTTTGTGAGATAATCATCCGCGCCAGCATTGAGCGCGCGAACCTTATCACTGATCCTGATACGGCCAGTCACGAATAGTATTGGCGTTTTGATATTGTGATTACGTATGTAGGTGCAGACTTCGACGCCGTCCATATCGGGGAGCCCATAATCAAGAATAATGAGCTGATAATCTTTGAGGTGAGCTTTGTATGAGCCTGATTTACCTGAGTAGGATAGATCAACGATAAAGCTTTTACGCAGTATTGCCTTCATAGCTTCTGCGACATCTTTGTCATCTTCAATAAGGAGAATTCGCATGTTAGGTATGTTATAGCATACGAATATGAAATTTTCATGAAATCTGAGGCTAAAAAGAATAGCCTCAATGATACTCATATACCTTGATATGATAAGCTGTACAAAAGTACCTCCCATTTCATGAGGTATACTATGCATATGTTCAAACTATCATCAGGTATGGCAAATAAGCTCTTTTACGAGCCCGTCCATCCTCTTTTTCGTATTTTGCAGATATATGTGAAAGGTGATGCTCTTGTGATTGGCCCGTTTCTCATTGCCATTTTTCTTATTGGAATGCTCTATTCATGGCCGTTATGTGCATTTATCGTGAGTGTTTTTTATGCAATCCGACAACTTGGGGAGATGGTTTTCTGGCTTTTCCAGCAGTTCCATGATCATACTTATAGACCGTATGACTTTGGACTGTCCCTCTTAAACACGCATTCTATCTATATTCTCTATCAAGTAAGTGCGTGTGTGCAAGCAACGATTGGTACGGTTCTGGCTGTTCTTATTTATGCTCATTTTTTTTGATCTCCCATTGAGAATCAGGGAGTACATGTGCTACCATTCCTCTGTATGCGAGCACGAGTAACATCATATGTCAGATCACATGCGTGGCTGATGCTCCTGCTGGGCATTTCTATTCTCGTCAGATTGCCGTACTTGGGATCTGCATTTCTTCTGCGCGGTGAGCGTGATATTGTCCTGACAGGGCTCTCACTGCTCAAAACTGGCAAGGATCTCTATAGCGTGGCACACCCACTGCAATTTTTTGGTCTTGATCAGCCATCGCCATTTTTATCATTTTATGTTTCCGCGCTTGCCTGGATGAGTATTCCGATTAAGACTGTTTTTACTGCGCGTTTGCCATTTATGCTCATGGCGTCTCTCAATACACTTCTCGTCTATGAACTGATTTACACGTGCACTCAGAAGAAAAATCTTTCACTGCTGACAACTGCGATATATGTCCTGAGCCCTGGCTATTTTCATTTGAGCATGCTGGCACTTGAAATGAATGTCGCATTTCCACTTTTACTTGGTGGTATGGTGACATACATGCGCAACAAAAAGGTTGTTGGGTGGCTCCTTCTGATGCTGTCTTTCATGTCTTACAATGGTTTTCGCCCGCTTATTCCCTTTTTAGTGATGTATTTGGAGGTATGGCATTGGATGCGTCATGGTTCTATCAAGAAACTAGCCAAACAAGCAACCATAGCCGTGCTTGTATTTTGCGCCTTGTTTGCAGGGACGTATCTCTGGATAGATGGTGACATTATGCGTTCACGTGGAGCAGATCTGGCATTTATCAACTATGAAGATATCATTCCACAGGTGAATTTTCGGCGTACCACCACTACTGCTCCTGTTCAGCTAGCTCGAATTGTAGATAACAAGATCACAGAGACATCACGCTACCTGATGCATGTCTTTTATGAAGGTCAGAGTTTGCACTATCTTTTCTTTAAAGGGGATCAGGCTGCTTTGTATGCAACGACATTTACAGGGCAATTTTTTGTCATCTTTCTCGTAGCGTACTATGCTGGATTTGTCGCATTGGGAGTGCGTAAAGAGGCACGATACTGGTATATCATGGGTTTTATTCCTATAGCCCTTATCCCGTCTATGATCAATGTCGACTACATCAGTGTAGCCATCAGATCAATGTTGGTAAGCGTGAGTTATGCATTTTTGTTTGCGCTTGGGATTGAGCTCATGTATGAGCATCTGCAAAAACTTGATGTACGTGTGAGAAGGGGTGTGATTGCGTGCGTTGCTGTCCTATTTTGCATCGAAATCGGATATTTCACCTATAATTACACGTATAGACGGCCTGTCACGATGTATGAGAGCTATTTTGAGCATGAAAGGCAAATTGCACACTATATGCAGGCACATCCGGGCATTTCAATCTATGATACAAGCCCGAAAAATGTCCTCACTGCGTATACTCTTCTTGAACCATCAGCCTCTATCGTTCAGCTTCAATCATTTCTCACTGCTTCAAAACAAGGGTCGATGCCTCACACATTTGGTTCATTTCATATCTATCCATGCCCACAATCAGGTAAAAAAGAGGTGATGTATAAGCCAGGGACGTTGATTGCTGATAGCTGTCTTGATCCAGATGAATATCAGGCACTTGAATATAGTGATCTTTCTCACCGCATGAACTATAAGGATTTTTCAGGGCGAACAGCATACTTTATCTATCAAAACCCACAGCATCTGCCGACCCGCAAGTAAATAGAGCTTGTAATAATGCTCCTAGTATATCTTGATACTTTTTGATATACTGTGGAGCTTATGGATATACGAAATATCGCCATTATTGCCCACGTTGACCACGGAAAAACAACCCTCGTCGATGCTCTTTTGAAGCAGTCGGATGTTTTTCGTGCTAATCAAAAGGAAATGACGCAACAGTTGCTCATGGATTCTAATGATTTGGAGCGTGAGAAGGGAATTACCATTCTTTCAAAGAACACAGCTGTGCATTATGGTGACATGAAGGTCAACATTATTGACACACCAGGCCACGCCGATTTCGGTAGTGAGGTTGAGCGAGTGCTCAACATGGCAAGTGGAGCTCTCTTGCTTGTCGATGCTGCTGAAGGTCCGCTTCCCCAGACGCGATTTGTTTTGAAAAAAGCCCTTGAAGCTAAACTCAAGATCATTTTGTTTATTAATAAAATTGATAAAAAAGATGCTCGTGCTCAAGAAGTTGAGCGTGAGGTTGAATCGCTCTTTCTTGATATTGCTGAAGATGATGATGCTCTGAATTTTACGACACTCTATGGTGTTGGCCGAGATGGGAAGGCGTACCTGGAGCTTCCAGAAAACTATTCATCTGACCTTCCTGGTGATATGAAGCCTCTTTTTGAAACAATCTTGAAAGAAATACCAAACAGTCATGTTCATCAAGAAGAGCCAGTCCAAATGCTTGTTTCGACGCTTGATTATGATTCATATGTTGGCCGATTAGGAATTGGCAAACTTTCACGAGGGACACTTCGTAAAGGTATGAAAATTTCTTTGGTCAATGAAGCAGGCGTTGTTGGGACATACACGGCAACAAAGCTCTATACAAGTCTCGGACTTGGTCGGCTTGAAGTCGATGTCATTGAAGCAGGAGACATCGCAGCCTTGGCCGGTATTGCAGATTTGCAAATCGGTCAGACTGTCACAGATCCAGCTCATCCAGATGCGCTTCCAGCTATCGAAGTCTCAGAGCCTACGATTCGTATCGGCATTGGGCCAAATACAGGCCCATTTGCGGGACGCGAAGGAGAATTTTTGACCTCACGTCAAATCAAAGCCCGCCTTGATAAAGAGCTTGAAACGAACCTTGGACTGCGAGTTGAAGAAGATACAACAGGCAATGGATATATCGTTAGCGGACGAGGCGAACTGCATCTTTCAGTTTTGATCGAAACGATGCGCCGAGAAGGATTTGAACTTGAGGTTTCAAAGCCACAAGTTATTTTCAAAGAAGTTGATGGTCAAAAATGCGAGCCATTTGAAGAAGCAACTATCGATGTCGCCAAAGAATATGTTGGAACAGTTTCAGAAGAACTTGGCCGACGTAAAGGGATTATCTTGGACATGCACGAAGTTGGAGGCATGAGTATGCGTTTGGTATACAAAATTTCAAGTCGCAACCTGATGGGTATCAGAAGTACGCTGATGACCAATACACGTGGTACTGCTGTGATGAATACCTTTTTGCTTGGCTATGAACCTGTTGGCTCAACTATGGGAACGATTCGCAACGGGGTCTTGATTTCAACAGAAACTGGCGTGACGTTAGCACATGGTTTATCAAATGCTCAGGCTCGAGGGACATTGTTTTATGGTCCTGGAGTTGAAGTATATGTAGGCATGATCGTCGGTATCAGTGCATCTGATAAAAATATTGAAATCAATGTCTGCCGTGCAAAAAAACTTACAAACAATCGCTCCTCGGGAGAAGGAGTGAAAATGGTTCTTGAACCTCCTACGGAGTTTAGTCTTGAACAATTTCTCGATTTTATTGGAGATGATGAACTCCTCGAGGTAACTCCTAAAAACATCCGATTACGCAAGAGGTACTTGAGTCAAAATGAACGACGAGTAGCTGATCGCTCTGGTAAATAACTTTTTATGAACTTGAATCCCCGACGTCCACGTCGACCTCACTCGCATACTGACCAATCAGGTTCGTCCTATGGTCGACCTGCCCATTCACGAGGGTCATCTTTTGGTGGAAACAAATCATCAAGCGGAGGAGGCTTCAGAAGTAGTCGACCTCAAGGTGGCAGATCATTTGGAAGTGGACCACGCCGACCGATCATGAATCGTCAGCAGAAAAACTTTCATCCATCAATGTTCCAGCAAAAAGCTGTGCTTGAAGAAATTATTCCGTACGTTGCAAAGCATACCTTTGAAGATTTTCAGGTTGATGAAACAATTAAGCGCAACATTCGTGAAAAAGGCTATGTCGTCCCATCACCTATTCAGGATCAAATTATTCCGCATGTCCTGGATGGCCGGGATGTCATCGGACTTGCTCAGACGGGGACAGGTAAAACTGCAGCATTCCTTATCCCTATTATCAATAAACTCAAACACAATCCGCATTTGAAGGTGCTTATCATTGCCCCAACACGTGAACTTGCTGTGCAGATTGAAGATCAATGGCGCGACTTTGCACGGGGGATGAACATGTCATCTGTCCTTGTTATCGGTGGTGCTAATATCAAACGTCAATGTGACCAACTTCGACGCGTGCATCATGCAGTCATTGGGACACCTGGTCGACTCATAGATCTTGAAAAGCGAGGCTATTTGAAACTGAGTTTGTACAGTACCATCGTTTTGGATGAGGTGGATCGTATGTTGGATATGGGCTTTATACCTGATATGCAATACATCATCCAGAGACTTCCTGAGAAACATCATGGGTTGTTCTTCTCAGCTACCATGCCTCATACGCTTGATAGTGTGGTGAGATCATTTTTGACAGATCCAGTGAAAGTTGTGATTGAGTCGCAACAAAAATCATCCACACGTGTCGAGCAGGATGTGATTCATCTTGCTGGACGACAAAAAATTGAAGTGTTACATGATTTACTTATCAAAGAAGGTTTCTCACGCGTACTGGTGTTTGGTAAAACAAAGCACGGCATTAACAAACTTGAAGATCAGCTTGTAGATCGAGGTTTCAAAGTTGGCTCTATTCATGGGAATAAAAGCCAAGCGCAACGTCAACGAGCACTTGATGCTTTTAAGGATGGTCGAATCAACATACTTCTCGCAACTGATATCGCGTCTCGTGGATTAGACATAGATGATGTCACGCATGTGATCAACTACGACTTGCCACAATCGTACGAAGATTATATCCATCGTATTGGTCGTACAGGTCGTGCAGATAAAACAGGAGTCGCACTGACCTTCATGGATTAATCAAGCTTGATGTAAGAAAGTGAATACCACTGCATTCCTTTGACTATATCCTTGTGCTCACCTGCATAATCTATAAATCCAATTGTTTTCTTCATTGTTTCCAGTGGGCGGACCGTGAGGAAGAGTGAGCCATGTGGTGTTGAAAATCGAAAGTCCATAGCGCTTTCGGGTTTTGAAATATCGAGACATGTTTTGAGTATCAAATCTGATCCAGTATCTTGGACGAGCATCTCAATCGATTTCCATGATGGGGATTGAAATTCAGAAATAATACGAATGTCTTGTGGAAATTGAACTAGGCACGTCATGAGAGGTTTCATGTCTTGTTGCATAGGCAGGGACAGGAAGGATAGTCCCGACATATTTTTTGTATAGTAGCCCCGTGTAAGCATCTCTTTCATCTGCCATACCCCGCGCGTAGTGATTTGATCAGGTGATGCATACAGCTGGTGTGCATAATTTTGCAATGCGTGACTTTGTGATTGAGGATTAAGCAAAAAATGAACCTGGGGAGTAAGAATATATGTCAAGGCGAGCGGAATGAGGAGTATACTTATCCATGATATGCGACGAACAGAATTGGTATGGTCCATCATATTCACTTGTATTATAGCAGGAATACTTGTTGCCCAGCTTTTTAATCAAGGAGCCGGTCAGGAGACAACCTTTGATGGCCCGACACATATGCAGACGATTGCCCAATTTACGCATGGCTTGCGTGATGGTAATTTTCCTGTGCGGTGGGGAGATGGTTTTGCTCGATACGGCATGCCCATTCCAATGGTTTCACAACAGTTGACCGCATACATCGGGGCATCACTCAACCTTATCTTTGATAGTGTTCAGCTTTCATATCGCCTCGTTTTTTTCATTGGCGCATGGTTGTCAGCATTTCACATGTATTATTTTCTACGTCGGCATACCACTATCTATCCGTCACTTTTTGGCACATTTTTGTTTAATTTTGCGCCGTATAGAATTGTCAACATCTACATACGTGGAGCACTTCCAGAATTCTTTGCAAGTGTGTGTGTGTTGCTTGCTTTGATTGGATTGCATGACATTTTTTATGCTCAAAAATCTCAGCGTGTACGAGGATATCTTTTGTGGGTTGTCGGTATCGCTGGGCTTATCTTGACTCACCCATTTGTGTTGATTATTGCATCTCCTCTCATAGGTGGATATGGGTTGTATTGTCTCCTGAGGATGAAAAAAACAGACCAGGTGAAGACGTGTATGTATCTGGGCATCGGGGGAGGAATAGCTAGTTTACTCAGCGCTTATTATGTTCTTCCATTGCTCAAGGATATTCACTATTTTAATTATGCTTTGGCAGATACACATTATGTGGCCCACCAATTCTTAACGGTGCAAAGCTATATCCAAGAAGTGTGGAAATTTTACGGACCTGATGTGGCAACACGAGGAAATATATTGCAGGGTGGACTTGTTGAAGGGATGATTATGCTTGGTGGAATAGTCATGAGTATCGTAACCTATCGTCGAACGCGAAAATTGACACTTGTACATATTGCAACGATTATAAGCGTGATCTATTTTTTTAGTACACTTGCTATCACTGAACCTCTCTATCTACATACCTTTTTGGGAAATATCCAACATCCGTGGCGCATGCTCTCGGGGTGGATTATCAGTATCCCCATACTAAGTGCGCTTGTCTTTGATAAACTACCTCATCGCTTTCAATATGTATTTCTTATTGTAGGCATGATTGTCATAGCCTGGCTTCGCTTCCCACAACTGTATACAAAAAACACCATACGTGTTGATGAAAAATCATATTACGTAACACATGAAAATACACATGGCCTGATTATGAATACAGTATGGATGGGGGATGCGCGAGATTACCCCTATAAGCCACACAAAGGTGAAATTATAGAAGGGAAGGGGAATATACGTTCTCGACATGAGTCAAATACGCATCGAGTCTATGAGGTTGAGGCTCAGACACCTCTACGCATGGTGGATTATACATTTTACTTTCCAGGCTGGCATGCGACGGTAGATGGTACAGAGGTGCCGATCCAGTTTCAAGACCCATCATACCGAGGGATTATCACCTACATGGTCCCTGAAGGTACACATGAGGTAACGGTGGTCTTTGAAAATACCTTGATTCGTACTCTTGCAAACAGTATGAGCATCGTAGGACTCATATGCCTTGGATTGTATGGGTATTTCCTTCAGAAGATTTTCGAAACCAAATAGTGTACAATGACGGTTGCTATGATTGAAGCACTAACATCTGCACTCTCACTTGTTACTCACTTAGATACACAGCTTCTCCAACTGACTCAATATTTTGGCATCTGGGCATATGTGATATTGTTCGGGATTATTTTTGCTGAAACGGGGCTTGTTGTTATGCCATTTTTGCCAGGAGACTCACTGATATTTGTTGCAGGGACGCTCGCTGGTGCAGGGTACATGCACATCGGTGGCCTTTATGTGACGCTCCTTGCAGCTGCGATTATTGGGGACACCACAAACTATTGGATTGGTCATTATATTGGGCCAAAAGTCTTTGATCGTGAAAATTCACGCTTTTTTAACAAAAATCATCTTGAAAAAACACGTGCATTTTATGATAAACATGGTGTCAAAACGATTATTCTCGCTCGCTTTGTTCCTATTATCAGGACATTTGCCCCTTTTGTTGCCGGGATAGGAAAAATGCAGTATGGCCTTTTTATGCGCTACAATATGGTTGGTGGCTTTTTGTGGATCACGCTTTTCACGCTTGCTGGCTATTTCTTTGGCGGTTTGAGTTTTGTCCAAGAAAATTTCCACTACGTCGTCGTCTTGATTATCGCTATTTCACTGCTTCCCGTGCTGTATGAGTACATCAAGTACAAGCGCGAAGAGAAGGAGCTCAAGCGCGCTGCAGCACACACTGACTTTCAAGATGTTGTACAGACTATTGAAGATGCAGAAGAGGTTCTTGAGGAAGAAGCATAACCTTATTCATATCCTTTAGCTTGGAGTGAGAAAAGCCTCTCATATTGACCTTTCAGCTTCATCAATTCACGATGGCTTCCCTGCTCAATGATCTTTCCATTCTCAATGACATAGATGCGATCTGCACGACGGACTGTTGAAAAGCGGTGAGAGATGATAATGGTCGACTTATCAGCGGTCAGCTCTTCAACGCGCTCAAAGATCTCTGCCTCTGCACGCGCATCTATTGCCGCAGTAGGTTCATCTAAAATAAGTATGGGAGCATTGCGGAAAAACGCGCGTGATATAGCTATCTTTTGCCACTGTCCCCCAGATGGTTCGATGCCATCGTCAAATGTTCTTCCAAGCATCTGGTCAATATCCTGTTTATATGTTTTGATAAACGTATCTGCAGCTGCGTCATGCGCAGCTTTGCGAATAGCTTTTTGTGAAGGTTTCTGCGTAATGTCTCCAAACCAAATGTTTTCCTTGACGGTGTAATTATATTTATTGAAATGCTGATAGAGTATCCCCAGACAGCGTCGCCAATCGTGCATAGAGATATCTTTGATATTGGTGCCGTTGATCAAAATTTCACCACTCGTGACATCGTAGAGGCGGGCGATAAGTTTAACGATAGTTGACTTTCCAGCACCATTTTCGCCTACAAGAGCAATTTTTTGTTGTGGATAAATCGTCAATGAAAAATCATCAAGAATCTTTTGTGTTGTCCCTGGATACGTGAAATCAACATGGCGAAATTCAATCAGAGGTGGTTCTGTATTTGCAATATGCACAGGATTAGCTGGTTCTAACAAAAGGGGTTCTGTGTCAAGAATTTCAAACACTGTTTCGATATACAGAGTTGCATCAAACAAATCGCCAACGCTTCGCAAGAGTCGTGAAAGCCCTGAACGGAAACTCGAAATGACACTTGTGTAAAATCCAATATCTCCAATAGTAATACGCTTTTTGAAAACAAGCATCACGGTATACAGTTCAATAGCGATATAGGAAATTGAAGAAAAGATGTTGAGGATTGATTGAGTCACTAAATTGCGCTTTGCATAGACTGTATCTTCTTTGTAGAAATCAATTTGAATCTGATGCAGGTCAGCCAAAAACTTATCTTGCAAGTGATACAGTTTTGTTTCCATAATCATTCGTGCGTCTTGTAATACATGCAAAAGATCCCAATAGCGTTTTTTCATGGGGCTCTTCCAATTCCAAATACCCCACGCGAGATTAGAAAGTCGTGTTTGGACAATAAATTCAGGGACAGCTATCAGCGCAATGATAAAAATGAGGTATGGGTTGAGTCGAAAAAGTGCCACAGATGCTATAACTACCTCAAAAAATCCTTCAACGACACTGAGCAAACTGGACATCAAATTTTGAGGTCGATACGATAACCCATCTCGTGATTTTTCCAATAAATTTTTAAATTCACTGTCTTCAAAATATTGAATATCCAGATGAGATATTTTTGCCAGCATCATATCCTGGAAAACGATGGGGATACGCGTCCAGAGGTGATGTGAAACATAGGTCTCGATCCGAGATGCAATATCTGATGCAAAAAAGCTGACCGTTCGGGCAAAAAACAGCCAATAAAAATAGCTTTGATTGACAGTTCCGCTATTTATATAGTGAACAACTTCATCAATGATAAGCTTGTAAATGTAGGCATTGATGAAAGGCAATCCTGCTGGAACGATACGCAACAAGCTCGAAAGGATGAGGAGGTTTCGCTCATGCGCCCATACAAGCTGAATAACCCGCTTAGAGGTATACAGAGATCTTTTAATTCGGTCGAATGTGTACTTTGAGCCGTCAGAAGTATCTGTAGACATGTGTTTAGTATAGCATGGAATTTGGTATACTCCCACTATGTTCCTGATACTTATTGTCTATGTAGCATGCATCACGTATGTCACATCTTTGATGCAAGGAATGCATATATGTGTTGAGGGCATCTGTGGAAGGGCCTATTGGGGGGCACAAGGCGTCGATGCGTTTTTACATTTGACGCTTATTTCTCAATCATTCCACATCTTTCCATTTACCCAGCCATTCTTTGCTGGACACATGCTGAGTGGATACAATTATCTTTTAGATCTGTTTGGCGCACTGGTAGTTTGGGGTGTTTCATTTTTGCATCTTCCTGATGCTGGATCATTCGTGTATTTTATCCTTCTACCAACGGTCTGGCTTGTCGAGATGTTTCATGCATTGCTCATGCTTGAAAAGGCATATGGGTGGCATCGAGATCATACGACGGCTGTTGGTTGTTTCATCTTTTTGGGAAGCTCACTTGAATATCTCTTTCCACTTGTGCATGGACACGGATTTCAGATAGATGGATTCGGAGGTCCATTACAGACCATCAATATGCAGTATTCATATGCACTGCTCGTGTGTCTGTGGCTGATATATGTGATGAAGAGATATTCTGGTTCACAAAGAATCTGGTTAAGTGCTGTGTGTGTCGGACTGATGATGGGATTGAAGTTTTATATGGGAGTTCTAGGGGCGGTTATGATGAGTGTCTATTATGCTGTTGATCTATATACAAGCAAAAAAACCATCATAGAGTGGGGCAAGGCATATTGCAGAGCCATACTGCCTATGGTATGTATTCTTATCATTGTCATAGGTGTGTTTTATAAGCCAACACAGTCGGCATCAGTATCTGAACCTATATTTTCATTTTCCCCATTTGCTTTATCAGAGAAACTTATCGAAGATAGGAATCGTATCCCCCTTCCCCACATTGTCCAGATGCGCTATGCACTCAAAGAGACCGGATATGGACCACGGCTCATTGGTATTCAATTGCTTACCCTCGTTGCCTATATGGCAATCCAATTCGGGACTCGGATAATCGTCCTGTATGATATGTATCTGCGTACCCGAGAAAAGCGGTGGGATGCATTATCTGTTGCCCTGTATAGTAGTGCAGGCATTGGGCTGGTGATAGCATCTCTGTTTGTCCAGAAAGGACAGTGGTGGAACATTATTCAGTTCCAGTATAGCGCTTTATTTTTACTCAGCTTTCCTGTCGCAGAAGCATGTATGCGGATTAAGTATCGAAGCTTGAAATGGGTTGTTATTGCTAGCACGATTCCTTTTTCACTCATCGTTCTGATGAGCTTTACCTCTCCACAACAAGCTCGCTTGATTCCCGATGAAGAACTGAAAGCAGTACATTTTTTACGCAATCAGAAGCCAGGAGCAGTATTGACATTACCAAATGCTACTCCTTCTCATAATCTTTCACGTGATCCAGATACGACATATGTATTGTATTTTAGTCAAAAACCCGGATATGTGAGTGCGCCGTCAATTTTGAGCATCATGGGTGTTGATGATGCAGAGCGCAGGAAGTTCGTCAAGGATGCCGATCTCACTCAGCTACGTAAGCAGGTGCGCTACATATATGCATATGGTCAAGAGAAGCCATTCTGCCGATACGATATGCAGATTCGACGGGCAGGGAAGCCGATATACACAAGTAAGGAAGTTACGATCTACGTCCTTTCTCAGGGTCAGTAATTTTGAGCTAGCGACTGATCCCCTGTTGTGTAGCTGATATGAAATTGTGGAAACGATTCAATAAATGTTTGCACTTCTGTTGTTTCTGCGACAAGAGCAAATTTCGAATCTGGCTTCGTCACAAGTATGGTAAGTTTATCGCGAGGGATAAGAAAAAAGTTACGTGATGCATCTCCGCGACTACTGCTCATAGTAAATCGCTGAGCATAGAATGCTGTTGCTGTGTAGTTTGCATCAAGTCGGACAAGCTGAGCATCGTGTGGGACATGCTTCTGGACGTAGCGTGAGATAGTTCGAATAGCTACATTTCGTTCTGGATGAATAATATAGTTGATGGAGCGATGTACGATGCGAGCGTGTTGCAGGAGTACCATGCAGATAATCCCACCTGTGACAAAATGTCCAAGCAGAGGAGTCCGTTTCAAGCGTCTGACAAAGTCAATGAGTGCATAGACTCCCACACCAGCTGAAAGTGCCCAAAAGGGCATGACGGGGAGGAGATACCAATTATTGTGTACAGGACTCATACTCAATAGGATGAGTAACGCAAGTGCATAATACAACTCATACAGTGACCTGGTTGGTTTATACAGCATAGCTAAGAATCCCACAAGTGATAATCCAAAAAAGATCTTACTTGCAGACTCCTGCAAAAAGGATACGTACATACTACTTAGTGAGGTAAATCCCAAATGTGCAACCCCTTGATCAGCTGAAAGCAAAAAATATCTGACAGCCGAGATCCCTTCTTGCAATCCCAACAAGGTAAGCCACATACCTACAATAAGCACACCTGGGATGACACAGTCGAGAAATGATCGTATACATGTGCGGATCGAACGTGTCTGTCGAAATGTTTCTAAGCACAAAAGAAGTATTACGGGAAAAAGATACATGACAAGGGTTGCTTTCGTAAGAAAAACAAGCCCGAGGAGCAAGCTAAAGAGTATATTCTTATATCTATATTTTGACTGAGAGATGCAATACGTCGCAAAAATTAACAGAGTTACCAGCCCATCCATATTCCCGCCTCGAGTCCGGTATACAAAGAGTGTGTTTGATATGAGCCACAGGACTGATACAAAGGCAGGGACAGAGCCATATTTTTTATAGACATAGTGCCAAAGCAACATACACACCGCGAGTGCAGGTACGAGTGATACAAGTCGATATGAAAATTCAACATCGCCAAAGATCCGTACAGCTGGAAGACTGAGCCAATAGTAGAGCGGAGGTTTATCTATAAATGGATGCTGATTCCAGTACGGAACAATATACGAATGATGCTCATTCATATATCGAATTGTGTCAGCATAAAATGCCTCATCCCAATTTTCAAGAGGGGTACTATACGTTTTGATAAAAAAAATGTACACTATCCAGGTTGAGAAGATGAAAATGAGAGCAATTTGAAATGATCGGTGGAGCATATGAAGAAGTATAGTATTATCCTGCCTTTTTTTAATGATAGTGGAACTGTGCTTAAGCAGATTTACGACAGCTTTTATTATGGGAACCTCGTAGCTGAAAAACTTGAGGTTATTGCTATCCATGGGGGGGCATCACATGACTCCACCTGGCGTAAAATTCGCAAAGCGCAACGAAAGTATGCACAGCTCAAGGTTTTGAACTGTCGTGATAATGATAAAGGGTATGCAGTCATTTTTGAAGGATTTAAGATTGCGACGATGGAATGGGTTTTTTATACAGATGGAGATAGGCAATACCATATTGTCAATATTATTGATCTTGTTGAGGCCCAGTCAATGACACATGCACATTTTATTAATGGGTATAAAGTGAATAGAGGGGACTCATTTATGCGCAGGTTTCTAGGTTCAACCTATTCGCGTATGGCAGGTATCCTACTTGGCTCGCCAGTGCGAGATCCCCATGGTGATTTTCGACTCATGCGTCGGCATGATATTCAAAGATTTACGCCAGAAC
>CAYZCU010000014.1:0-22091 GCA_964477065.1 uncultured Gammaproteobacteria bacterium | reverse complement strand
CACAGGGATGCGCAGATGGGATGTCCTTTCAACTGGGTAAAATACTCATTCTACTTGGAATAGCTGGTGTTGGTTGGTGGGGGATACGTTTTATTCAGTCAGTGCGAGGGACTATGCCTGATGCGCGCACGATTCAACAGGCAGGGATACTCATTCTGGGTTTGGGAAGTCTTTTTTTAACATCATCCTATTCAATATTTTTTTGGAAGGCACTTCCAGCTCTAGATGTCTTTCAATTCCCCTGGCGATTCTTGGTTTTTGTCGTTTTCGCTGGAGCATATTTTGGAGGCTATTTGATAGCCCAAGTCACGCGTCCTTATGTGAGTCTGACACTGAGTATTCTTATTGTTGGAGCTAGTGTCTACCTTGCCATTCCTTTTTTTACCCCAAATCCTGATGCCCAATGGTCTGTACAAGAGTTTCTCGATACGTATCTCAGCAAAGATTACATTCAGAATAAAGTAGCCTATCAAGTCCCAGAATATATTCCAGCATCAGTCAATCTCACCGCGTGGTTGAAGCTCCAGGAGACGCCTGAAGGCCTTGCACAAGACAAAATAATCCCTCTTGATGGTGGAGAGGTCATCCCACTTGATAGCCAGCCATTCTCATATACGGGAGCGACAACATCCAAAGATTTTTACCTGGACATACATATGGCCCCGTATTGGACTATATTGATAGATAATGCTGTTGTATCTCCCCACCGCATCGATGATCTAGGCAGGCCATACTTCACCTCAGATGCGATCAAAACATTTGTTGATATTGAGTACATGCAAACACCACTGGAAAAGATGTCAAATGCTATTTCCCTGATGACTGGTGTAGTATTAGTAGGATTATGTCTGAAAAAATGGAATCAGAGGTATTAAAACGCAAAAGCATCATCAGTGCGATGAGTCTTTTTTTTCAAAGTGGGTACTCAGCAATGCTGGGATTTTTTGCAAATGTTATTTTAACGATTTATTTGTCCCCACAAATATTTGGCATCTACATAACTGTCCTTTCGATCATTTCACTTCTTAATTATTTTTCAGATATCGGACTTGCTGCATCACTGATTCAGCGTGAACATGTGCGATCTGAAGATGTTAAGACAGCGTTTACTGTCCAGCAACTTCTCATCATTTCCATCGTTGTAATCGGCTATGTTTTGACAGCCCCAATTATGCGATTCTATGGGCTCAATGCTGATGGAAGGTTTCTCTATTGGACACTTTTGTTTGGTTTTTTTATCTCATCTCTTAAGACAATCCCCTCAGTCTTTCTCGAACGGGCAGTGCGGTTTGACAAAATTGTGCTCGTGCAAATCATTGAAAATACGTGCTTCTATATAACCGTCATCATATGCGCAATGCATGGGTATGGTCTCCTCAGCTTTGCATATGGGGTCTTGTTGCGATCATGTATCGGCTTGATTGCTGTGTATATCATTTCTCCGTGGATGCCACGCATCGGGATTGTCCGTACGAGCTTGAAAGATCTATTGTCGTACGGCGTTCCCTTTCAATCTATGTCGTTTCTCGCAATTATCAAAGATGAGCTGGTCAATCTATTTTTAGGAAAACTTATTGGCTTTAGTGCATTGGGATATATTGGCTGGGCAAAAAAGTGGGCTGAAAGTAGTCTGCGTATTATCATGGATAACATCAATCGCGTTGTCTTTCCACTTTTTTCGCGCATTCAATCAGAGCCTGACAAGCAAAAATCAGTAATGGAACGCATCTTAAAATATCAGAGCATGATTATGATCCCTGCTTGTTTAGGCATGATGATGCTCATGCCACTGATTGTTGAATTACTGCCCAAATATGAAAAATGGCGACCAGCATTGCCAATATTTTATATATTTGTCGCCTCGTCATTATTCTCTGGCTATTCAAATCCATTTATCAATTATTTCAATGGTATTGGCAAGATCAAATTATCACTGGGATTTATGGTTTTCTGGACAGTGTCAACGTGGTTGCTCCTTATTCCACTGAGTAAAGCATTTGGTATGTTTGGATTTCCGTTGACCGTGCTGATACTTTCGTTGACATTTATCATCGTTTTGCTCAAAGCACGAACCTTTATTGCATTTGATTTCCTCGGCATTGTGACGCGGTATCTTGTGTCTGGTCTGGGTATGGTCGGTGTGCTGTATGGTGCACGCATCATCTTCGCCTCAACGGGCGTGTGGATCATTCCTCTTGTCATCGGAGCAGGTATGGTAACCTATTATGGTATTTTGCGACTACTTTTTGGGGAAGACCTCATCAGTGAAGCGCGAGAAATTCTTGATCCAATTATGAATAGAAATGCATAACATATGAAAATAACAGGCATAATTGCAATAAAAAATGAAGAGGAGACATACAAGAAATCTCTTCAATCATTGATAGACTGTGTTGATGAATGCATCGTTGCAGATCTGGGTATGACTGATGCTATGCGCTCATATGTCGCGAAGTTTGCTTCTGTTCGCATCCTGAAACAGTCGAAGCCCGTACCGTACATTGAGTTGATTAGGCAAAAGCTGATTGATGAGGCATCACATGCATGGATACTGCTACTTGATCCTGATGAGATTGTGCCACGTGCTTTAAAGACGTACCTCCAGGACTCTGCAGACCAGATTGATTATGCACGAATCCCTCGTAAAAATATCATTCTTGGGAAGTGGATGCGTCATTCCCGTTGGTGGCCAGATTATCAGGTCCGCTTTTTCAAAAAGTCATCTGCCCGATGGAGTTCACAGATTCATTCACAACCGGAGCTTAAAGGGGTTGAGCTCGTCGTCCCAGCTCAAGAAGAGTATGCTATCGAACATCATAATTATCTTTCGTATGATTCCTATCTCGAAAAATCCCACCGCTATGCACGTGCCGAAGCTGAAGGCTACATTCGTCGCCATGAAGACTTTACTCTTATGCACGGGCTTCGCAAAGGAATGTCTGAATTTGTGAGTCGCTTTTTTGCAGATGATGGCTACCGGGATGGTGCACATGGATTTGTCATGGCTTTTTCACAGTTCTTTTACTATTTTCAAGTAGCAGTTTATTATTGGGAAATGAAAGGGTATCCTGAGGTCACTGAAAAGGAGATAGCGCATATGCCATCCCAGTTTTTTACTCATGCACTGAGTGAGGTCTCGCATTGGTCAGCTGTCAAAAAGATTGTGACGGATCCAATTTCGAAGATAAAATCTGCTCTTCTGAAGCGATTATAAAAATGGCGCAAGGTTAGCTATAGGAGCTTGATTCTGGAGTATAAAATTCCATGTGTACAGATAGATCGCAGGAATCAGAAGAATAAAAGCATACTTCCACGCTTTTGATGTAAAGAATTTTTCAAACGTCAACAGAAACAACGGATACATTGGATAGGCAAATCGTGTGATGTCTCGCTGTGGGACAAACACAAGGAATGCACTATAGAAAAGGACGAAATAAAACCATGAGCGATTCGTCTTTGACTGTGCAAGGGTCATCAAGAGGGCAAACATGCCTGCAAAATAAAAGACCACATCTTCAAGCCACGCAGTACCAGCCCACACGGAAGCAGAGTTAAATTGTGCAAATGGAAACGTGACAAATAAATTATTTCCTTTCTCTGCATTGAAAAATGCAAAAAAATCTCCTGTTTGAAAATAGTAATACAGACATAATCCCCCAAAGGTCAACGGTATCATAACGCTCCACAATGCTCGCATATCCACACGGTGCCGATGGAGCAGATATGCCTCAATGCGCTCTGCCATAAAGGCAGGGAAAAGAAATCCTGCTTTTACTTTTGAAAGCATCCCTAAACTTCCATACACTGAGCTTGAAAAATATTTTCTCTCTTCCCAAAGTACGAGTGCCAGAAGCATGAAGAAAACCATCATGGTTTCTGGGGCAAGTATTGCACGGGTGATAAAAAAACGGCCGGGAAATAGTGTAAAAACAAGCGTCAAAAACAAAGGATGGTTTGTGTGTTTCTTAGCAACTGTATAAAAAAGGATGTTAAGCAAGACGCCAAAAAGTAGATTAACTGCAAGCCCAGCATGAAAATAGCCGAGCACAGGTGCCACGAGTGAAATGGCTAGGGGATAGAGAGGAAAATGCGCTGGGTAATACGTCGCAGGTATGGATGTAAAAAGGAGCTTTTCAATCGCGGGTATGTCATAAAATGTTCGTGCTATGACAATATAATGTGGACCATCCCAGTTTCGAAGAATATTGACAAATCCTGTATCGTGCACAGTTAAAAAAAAGATGTGTTTGAGCTGAAATATGAACGGAATATACAGAATAAGTATGGGGAGAAGAGATATCAGTATCACGCGAAGGTACGGATGCGGTGGCGTTTGGAATCGAGCTTGAAAAGGCAAACGTATCATAGCTTAAGTGTACCATGTTTCACAAAGAAGGTACTCTCGATGAGAATGGTATAATCAATCTATGCCTCTTGCAATCATTACTGTTGTCTACAAGAAATATGAGCATTTAACAGAGTTTTTCCAGACTCTTGACCATCAGACGGATCCTGATTTTCGTGTGTATGTCATTGATGTCTCCCCGGAGATGCAAGATCTCAAGCTCCCATCCTATGCTTTGCGGATACATGCTGACAATAAAGGCTATGCACATGGATTAAATGTCGGCTATGAGTGTGCCCGTGCTGATGGGTTGGATCAATTTATGTTTGTCAATGATGATGTGGCTTTTGATACAACAACAGTTGCCTGTGCAAAGTCCAGCATTCATGAGCATCCTCAATCCCTCATCGGTGGAAAAATTTATTATTATCCTGGAAATGAATACCACGCATCACGCTATACAGACAAAGACCGCGGGAATGTGCTCTGGTATGCAGGTGGGGATATTGATTGGAATCATGCCCAGGCACATCACAGAGGAGTCGATGATGTTGATACTGGTCAGTTTGATCGAGTTGAAGAGACAGGTTTTATCACAGGGTGTTTGATGATGTTTGATTCAAAGCTCATTGATAAGGCTGGCAAAATGGATGGCACATATTTTTTGTACTTTGAAGATGCTGATTGGTGCCAGCAGATTAAACAGGCAGGGCTTCGACTTTTTTATGACTATCATATTCGTATCTGGCATAAAAATTCTCAATCAACAGGAGGATCGGGTTCAAAACTACATCAAGCATATCAGCGCCGTAACGTTGTGAAATTTGGGCTTCGGTATGCACCGTTGCGAACGAAGGCGCATCTGCTCTTAAACTACCTGAGAGGGCGGTAGACGTTTGAGTTTTTTAGCTATAATCCATACTACGTTGAGTGTCGTAAAGGCTGTCAGGACGAGTAATTTTAAGTCAAGTCCGTCAACTCGATCCCATGATCCATAGCGAATGAGGGGGAAGTATGAGAGTAAAAGTCCCATCATAAAGATATCAATTACTTCGATGTCCCGCTTAAAGTACGGGATAAATAGGAATAGATTCAGAAAGTACCACGGTTGAAGCGCGCTTGTTACGGATACATAGGCAATAAGTGCTATAACCCCTGCATATGCACCGTATGTCCCAATATGTTGCTTCCCTGATTGTGGCTTTTGGATGATGAGAGTTGGCAGGGTGAAGTATTTGATGCCAGCTGAGATCATAAGCATGCATCGAGACCAGATTCTTTTACTTCTATGGAGCTCATGATACAGCAACGCGATTCCAGCAAGACCAAAATACACCGCAAGCATATCATTGTGTGCATTCACTAGCCCTTCAAAAATGATAAGGGGATGCGTAGCCATATACATGCCCCATGATTTTTTCATGCGGGTAAGGTGCCAAACACTGCCGAGATAGGCAAGAGCAAAGAGACCTTTAAAAAAAAGAAAGTTCAAGATGAGTTTGTTGAAGGATAAAAATGAGACGAGAAGTGTTATGGGCAAGAATGTTGGCCCGTAGGGATAGGTTCGGTGAGTCCAATGCATAAATCGTATCCATGGGTCTGTCGGAAAATTGCCCGCTACATGCACATAGGGATTCATGCCGTAGTGAGTAAAAATATGTGCGTCAAATATATAATTAAAAAGATCGTGGGAAGCATATGGGTAGGCAAAAACAGTGATGCCTGCAGTTATACATGCAAGCTTGATTGGGCTGATAGGGAGATGTTTCTGAATTCTTCTGTGAAGAAAAAATGCGAGAACAATAAGCACGATGTAGGTGAGCCATGCATCATGGCGATTAAGATACCCAAATTGTACGGAAGCATTTCTGAAAGTCTCCCAATAATGCGAGTTCAGTAATGTCAGATTCGGGTCAATCAATGAGTATGAGTAGATTGTTGCGCACATCAAAAAAAGGACATACGTGAGCAAAAGCCATGTCGCAGATATTGGATTTTCTTTACTCTTCATTGTGAGGACGGGCTATGATTTTAAATTCTTTGTTTTGTGATAAAACAACATAGGGGATATGTGCATCATCAAGGGAGTTTGTTGCCCAAGCACGAGTAATGACAATAAAATCTTTTTCATCAGTCTGAAATTGTCCACGAAGTGTGTTTTTAAACGCAGGATCATCCTGAGCAGCCGCTGATATAGGCGTGATATCACGACCAGCATAAAAAATTGCCTCAGGCAAGAAATCATCATCGAGATACACTTTTTGATCATACTTTTGCACCTCACGTGATATAAGCACGCGCTCAGATTCATAGCGATACTGAGGTATGAGCTCTTTATAATTGTTGAAAATGTTTTTTGAAGCAATCAAGATGAAGATCAGTACAAAAATACCCATGTACGTGCTTTGCTTCATCTGCATGTGTGGCCATGTCGAAATCCACATCAAACCTTCCCAGACAGCATACGATGTCACAAGTGCGACGGGAATATAGACAGGTATGAGGTGCCAAAGTTGGGATTGTTCAGATGAAAGAAACGGAAACAGAATCCCCCCATTCCATAAAAGTAACAACACTATCTCACGGTGATACTTTTTGACAAATAACAATCTCCCTACAAGCCAAGCTAGTGCGACAACCCACAGCTTGTACCATGATCCGATCCCCATATGAACATAAAAAAGCACTTGCTTTGCAGGACCAAAGTGAAAGTAATCATTGAGGTGTCGTTCACGTGTTCCAATTGTTGTGAAATGATGGTGGATAAATTCAGGATACCTTTGTGCGTGCAGTATGTACCACGGGAGAACAACGCCACACCAGATGAGTACCCCGCCGATAAAGTAGCCTATTGATCGTGGATGTGTCCATCGAGGGAATGAAATATACAGTATCAAGGGAAGTGCGGATATGCCAATGAGTGTCTTGGTCATGATCAGACAGCCAAAAAAGAGCCCCGTTGCCAGAAACCAGCGAGGTTGTACATGAGCTTTGAAGGCTGTATACAAGGTCGCGAGATAAAAAAAGCAAAATGGGGCATCTAAATTGCCCGATCTCGCACGTGCAATAAACCAGATCGATGTGCCCAGCACAAGTGCTCCTGCAAATCCGACGTGTTTACTTTTAAACAGGTCACGTCCAAGTACATACGTCAATAGTACTGCTCCAAGACCAAGCAATGCAGATGGGAAGCGCGTTGCAAATTCGCTTATGCCAAATGCCTTATATGACAGTGCTACCAGCCACATCCCCATGGGTGGATGATCATAAAAGGGCTTGCCAAGCCAGGTCATATGCATATAATCTCCTGACTGAATCATTGTGCGAGAAATCGTCGCATACCATCCCTCATCCCAACTTGACAATGTGGTATAATCGAGATGATAGAAGTAAAAAATGCCGAATAGGACAAGCAAAACTACAATATATATATGCTCGCGAATATACGACATCATCTGCATAAAACGCTTTCTCCAGATAGTCATATTCGTATTATACTGGTGTTGGGCATATTCGTGGGAGTCATTTATCTTGCGCTTCGAGTGATCCCAATTGTGCATGAATCTGTAGCGTATACCTATGACCAGGGGCGAGATTTTGCTGCAGCACGTGATATTGTACGTGATCGAAATCTTGTATTGATCGGCCCAACTACGGGTATGCAAGGAGTCTTTCATGGCGCATGGTGGTACTACTTTCTTGCTGGAGCATATGTACTTTTTGCCGGAGCTCCACAGGGGTTTTATTACTTCATGGTGTTGTGCGGGATAGTGCAGACGGCTCTACTTGTTTGGTTTATTCGTAAAGAAGTTTCATTATGGCTGGCCCTCTGTGTATTGACCATCGTCTCTGCATCTCCATACTTTATCTACACGTCAACGTTTGCTTCAAATACGATTTTAGTTTTGCCATCGCTGTTGATACTGATGTATGGCATCTATTCGTCATTTAAAAAATTGACCTATGCATCTGTCGTTTGTATAGGCGTTGGCTTGGGATTACTTCTGGAGAGCGAGGTGGCGTTTGGGATACTTATCATGCCTGCAGTGCTGGCAACCTATGTTGTGACCCAACGCAAAAAACTCTGGCCATTCCCCTGGAAAAACGCCCTTGTCCTGCTTGCTGGATATATAACGGCGACACTTCCTCGAGTACTTTTTGAGCTGAAATATTCGTTTATGCAGTCTAAAGTGATTTTGAATTTTTCAAACAGACGAGTAGAAATTCATCCATCCATGCAAGAGATTATCCTTGACCGTATTGGACATATGAATGCCTATGCACATAGTCTATTTCAGCATGATATCTCATTTATCACATGGCTGGTGATAGCATGTGTTGTGTATGGATATTTTCGTGGCTATACGAAACTGCATCAGTATGAACAACGCTTTATCCAATTCATGAGCGTACTGGTGATCACGTTGTTTGGTGTCTCATTGCTGTATACGAAAAATCCTTTTTATGGGTATTACTATGAAGGAATAACCTGCATTTTTTTGCTACTTATTGTCTACGGTTTGCATGCACTTTCGAAATATAATGAACGTCAAACGCTGATAGTCACCATATGCTTAATGCTTATCGTTGGTTTACAAGCAGGCGTCATGACGTATACAAGCTATCTACAAAAGCCAACCCCTGAGGGACTCCATATGCATACGGTTGCGATTTCACATGTTCTTGATCGCGTGGGCAAAAAGAAATTTTGTCTGCGTATGTATACCCCGCCAGCAATAACCTATACCTATGACTATTTACTTGATGAAGAAGTTGGTCAAAGAGGAGGTGTATATCCGTATGACCGCTACATAGATCATTCGTGCTGGTACTATATTGAGTCAGATGCAAATGTGCAACGCCGGCTCGATTGGATGAAGAAAAACATCCCCGATGGGGCGAAGCAGGAATATGAATATGCTATCAGCTCAAATCTCCTCATCCAACGATGGTCCTACACCGGTCAAACCGGTCAGCCAGAGGAGGAGTAGGTATGCTATCATGTAGGTATGACGAAGTCCTCACTTTCACTGACCGTTGTACTTACCTTTTACAATGAGGAGCATCATATGCGAGCATGTATTGAAAATGCTCAGAAGCTGACAGATTCAATTGTTCTTGTTGATACACACAGTACGGATGCCTCAGCGAGGATTGCCAAGGAAATGGGCTATACGGTCATTTCTGCTCCTTACACAAAGTATGTCGAGCCAACAAGGAATTTTGCTATTTCACATGTCAAGACTGATTGGTTTTTCATTCTCGACGCTGATGAGCGATTTTCACCTGAACTGATGAAAGAAATGCAGGAAACACTTCCCACAACAGACAAGACGCACTTCAAAATTACGAAAAAAAATCTTTTTGCTGGAAAATGGTGGTTACGACATGGCGGGTGGAATGCTGATTCGATGATTCGCTGTATAAAAACAGATTCCTTCGTCACATGGCCTCCAGAGATTCATTCGACGCCTGTCATAAAGGGGGATCAAGGACATTTTACTGCTCTGCTTGATCATCATATTCATCCATCTCTTGAGAACATGGTTGAAAAAACAGCTCTCTATGAAGATATGGAATCAAATCTGCTTCATAAGGCAGGCAGAGCAGTGTCCGTCCCTATTTTTTTCAGAAAATTTTTTGGTGAATTATACCGACGACTGATCAAACACAGTGGATACCTCGATGGCATCCCTGGTATCATCGAGTCAATCTACCAAGCATATTCCAAAACAGTTACCTATTTATATCTTTATGAAAAAAGCTCTCATTTATAGTCCATACATGGATATCCTCGGCGGAGGTGAGCGACATATCATCTCGATTGCAGATGTGCTTGCCAAAAATGGTTTTCATATCGATATTGCATGGGATGATCCTCAGATTTTGAAGAACTTGACTGAATTTTTGCATGTAGATGTGTCAACTTACGGCGTTGTGAAAAATGTGTTTAAGCAGGGGATGTCTATCGAACGACATGCACTCACTGCGCAGTATGATATTTTTATCTATGTCACAGATGGAAGCTACTTTACCAGCAAAGCCCGGAAGAATGTTATCTTTTCGATGTATCCAGATAAAAAGCTGTATTCACTCTTTCCAAAAAATTGGTGGCCACTGAGGAAGTATGACATCATTGCAAATGGAGATTTTACAGCTGAGCGAGTATCTCGATGGTTGCATAAACCGGTGACAACAATATACCCATTTGTCGATACTGATTTTTTTGTTGAAGCTCCGCGTAAACAACGGATCATATTGTCTGTGGGACGATTTTTTAAGCATCTGCACTCAAAGAGACAAGATGTCTTGATTCAAGCATTTACTCGTCTCCAACACGACCATCCGGAGACGAAGGAATACACACTCATTTTGGCCGGAGGATTGCGCCCCGAAGATCAGCCGTATATGGACGAATTAGAAAAGCTTGCTGGACTCAGCCGAAACATTATTTTTCGTCCAAATGTATCATATGAAGAGCTCTTGAAATTGTACATGCAAGCTCATATCTACTGGCATGCGGCGGGGTTTGGCATTGATGAAAAGGTGCAACCAGAATTAGTCGAGCATGTTGGCATCAGCCCACTGGAAGCTATGGCATCTCAATGTATCCCTATGTGCTACGCATCAGGAGGGCCTGCTCGCTATATCGTATCAGGGAATAATGGATTTTTGTATTCGTCAATCGAAGAGCTTGTTGAAAGTACGGCACATGTCTTACAAGATGCATCTCTTCAGGCACATGTGATGAACAATGCAAAAGTTTATGTTGGCACACATTTTTCGTATCCCGTTTTTAAAAATAAAGTTGAACAATTTTTTAGACTTTAAATTTGTATGAAACAACCACTTTTTTCAGTCGTAATCCCCGTATACAAAAATACAGAGATGGTGATACGTAATCTCAATCATAATAAGCCGTTTTTCAAAAATTGCGAGGTTATACTTGTCGATGATGCATCGGGAAATGATATGGTTCCTCAACTGAAAGAACACTTTCCTGAGATGACAATTATTGAAAATAAGGTTAACAAAGGTTTTGGTCCGACAGTCAACGCGGGTGTCCGCGTTGCCACGGCTGACTATCTGATACTTTTGGGTTCAGATGTGCGGTTGAAAGAGCCATTTTCAGCAACCAGCATCAAGGAATTTGAGACACATCCTGACCTCTTTGCCCTTTCGTTTATGCAGAAAGAACGAGATGGCTCATCCATCGGCAAAAATACACTTTTTTTCAAAAAGGGGATGCCACATCATCGCAAGATAGATGATCTGCATGCAGGAGAAAATGCATGGGCAGATGGGGGATCAAGCATTGTTCGAAAATCAATGTATCAAAAATTAGGAGGATTCAACGAACTTTTTGCACCGTTTTATTGGGAGGACATTGACTTGTCGTATCGCGCTTACAGTCGAGGATGGTATGTCATGTTTGATCCGAAGTTATTTGTCGAGCATCATCATGAGTCAACTATCGGATCTCTTTTTACCAAAAAGCACATCACCACTATAGCCTATCGCAATCATCTTTTATTTACGTGGCTTAACATAACCTGTTTGTCATTATGGATACAGCATCTCATGTATCTTCCGTACCATCTCATGCTTTTTGTCATTCGAGGGGAAGGTGCATTTTTAAATGGCTTCCTGAAAGCCTTTTTGATGATTCCACGAGTTGTCCGCTATCGTCTTGATAAACAAGCACACGAAGTCGTGATTGATACTGCAATCTTCGATCGCTTTACTGCATAGCCTATAGGTACAGAAGGAGTGCGATGTTGTACAGTGCATGGATGAGTACTGGTGCAATGATATTTTTTCGATCCAGGAAGACAAATGAGTTGACGAGACTCAAGACAAAATCTGTCGCAAGGAAAATGAGCAACAGGTTCCCTCGCAATGTTGGAATCGTGAACAAAATGGGGATATGGATAATCAAGAAGAGCAAACTTGCATTAAATGCTGAGCTGTAGACATTTTTTGAATCATCATACAATCGCTTCAATATGAACCCGCGTGCAAATGCCTCCTCTGTAAATGCTGTAGCAAGAGTGATAACGCTCAATGATAAAAATGAGTATGTCTTAAATTGATCAAGATCAAGTCCACCATGCTTCAAGACATGTGCACTCAGGGCAGAGATAAAAAACGTTGATCCGATACCAAGTCCAATGAGGATGTCTTTACGAATCTGTTGTGAGTATATATGGATACCTGTTAAAAATGCTTGTGCTTCACTATGGACAATATATACATAGGTTGGCAACAAAAAGACAAACGGTTTCGCGATAAGCTCATCGAACCACTCAGGGATACCAATCCCGCTCAATTTCACTCGATAGACGCTCCAAATCATCAGGACAATGCCATAAATGTTGAGAACTTTTTGAAGTTTTGAGGGTTCTTGAGACATAGCTATACTATATAGTACGTCTGTCAAAGAGAGAAATCAAGCTGTCGCTGAAGCTACAGGTGGCGTTTCCTTCCATATGATCTTGTTATACATGATATATGAATATGGAATAACAAAGAAAGCAATGATGATGACCTTATAAAGTATCCATGAAGGGATCATGACACCAGGAAAATGCAATGTCCTGTCGCCCAAATTGGCAAGCATAATCTTCATACCATACCATTGCATAAAGATTGCCCCAGACGAGACAAGATTAAAGACGACAAAGGCCTTCAAAAGAGAAGATTTGATCTTTTTATACTCAAAGCTCCAAAAGTTGTTAATCAAAAAGTTGCTCATGATTGCAATTTCAGCACTGACTGCATTTGCGGTTGGTTTTGAAAAGATAGCAAGTGCGATAAGTATGAATGCAACGCCGAAATCGACAAAAGCACCAATAAACCCTGTGATGACAAATTTGACAAATGATGAGTGGCTAAAGATATACCAGAGCGTATCAAACATAAATTTGAATGACTGCATCTTTGATTCACCATTGAGACGATCAGTAAAGTTAAGTGGTGTCTCTGTAATAGCTAACTTTTTCTTGAAAGCTTTATCAAGCAGTGCAATTTGAAAAACGTAGCCTGTATGTCCATCCATTTCAGGTATGACGCCTTGAAGATAGCTTGAGCGAATACAGCGATACCCAGATGTCCAATCTCTGATTTTGAAGTTCATGAATAAGAGCTGTGCAACGATATTACCAACTACTGAGGTGAATTTGCGCCATAATGACCAATGACTTGGGATTGATCCACCAGGAATATAGCGTGAACCAATGACAAAATCAGCGCCAGCATCAATTTTGTGCAAAAATTCAGGCAAAATATCAGCTGGGTGTTGTCCATCTGCGTCCATTTCAAAAATCACATCTGGTTTATATGTCTTGATAGCGTAGGAAAATGCGTTCAGATAGGCCTGCCCGAGGCCGACTTTCTTTGTATTGACCTGAAGATGAAGATGGTCAGGGTATTTTTTTTGCAGTGATCGAACGACATCAGCAGTACCATCAGGAGACGAATCATCTGCGACAAGGATATCGACTGTCCAGTCCTTGATCGGTTTCACAACTGAGAAGATCTGTGGGACAAGCTCTTCCACTCCCTTGCGCTCATTATATGTCGGAAGAACAATGATTGCCTTTTTCATATCATGCTCAATATACACGTTTGGCGGTCAAAAAACAATCAGGTTTGAGAGCTCCTAGTCAATACGACTATCGACCTCATGTGAAGGACACTCTCTTCGAATCAATCCAACTGTACATTCGCGCGATGTAAAGATATGGCCTGCAACAGGGAGCCTGAGGGTTCGTGAAGTCCCAGTCACACTGATCAACTTAGGGTCCCTGCTGTCATGATAGATAAATCCAGCATCAAATCTATCTGGATGTACACGTAGCTCTGTGTTGATTGCAGGATGTGTTACACGTAATTGATCTAATAAGTCTAGATGAGAAGAATATCCTACCCAGCCATCAGGAACTTCAATATCATCACGATAGCGCAAAAATCGTACGTGTAGGGTTTTGTCGGCAGGTGGCTCAGTGAATTTCATTTGCCAGATTATACACCTCATACCTATAAAATCAATATCCGCCCTCCTTGACTTTCATCCAGATTTTGTAGACAATCAATGCATGATTGATGCAGGACAGATTCTCATAATTACGGCGATTTCCATCATGACGATATTGCTGACTATCATAGGTATACAACTTATTATCATTTTGCGTGACTTTCGTGCTGTCATGAAGCGAGTTAATACAGCTACTGAAATGCTAGAAAAGGTTGGCGTCACTGTTGCAACAGGCACAACAGAGCTGATGGGGTTTGTCTCGGGCATAAAAAATGTGTTTTCCGTTGTAGATATCGTTTCAGAGAAACACACCAAAAATGGGACTAAAAAATAACACACAATCAATTCATGATTCCCACCAAAGTGGCTTTTCATTTGGATTGATGCTGGGAAGTTTGGTCGGCACAGCGGGACTTTACCTGCTTGGAACATCAGCTGGACGCAAAAAAATGCGCGATATGCTTGATTCCTTTGATGCGTTAGATACAGATCTGATTGCCGATATCAAGAAACTTGCAGATGATAAAGGCGATGCGACAGCGAAAAAAGTAGTATCTGATATCCATATCGTCTTAGACAAAATTGAATCTTCCCTCCCTAGTCGCAAGGAGGTCTCCAAATATTTTGCAAAAGATGGACATTTGATGAAATAAGGGTTGACACGAGGCTCAATCTCGAGTAGAATACGAGCTACCAATTGTTTTTTGGTATGTAGTCCTTAAGTAGTTGCATAGATATAGATCGTTACGACGGTCTATTTATTTTTGTTTATTTCATTAAATCCCTGATGATAAAATCTCGAAAAACATCTAACGGTTCATCTGTACCAAACAGAATTTATGTCGGAAACACCGATCCAGATAGTTTTAAAGATTTTGACCTCATCCAGATCCAAAAGGACTCATGGCAAAAATTTCTTGATAAAGAAATCAAGTCAATCCTCCAAGAATTCTTCCCTATTGAAGACTACACAAAAAAGAATTTTCTTCTTGAACTCATTGATATTGAATATGGTGAGCCTCGATTTACTGAGGAAGAGTGTATTGATAGAAAATTATCATACCAATTCCCTGTTTACATAAAGGTTAAACTTATCAACAAGCGAACAGGCAAGGAAAAGACGCAAAATGTCTATTTCTTTAACCTCCCACGCATGACTGATAGAGGGACATTTATAGTCAATGGTATTGAGCGAGCAATCATTAGTCAGATCGTTCGTGCCCCAGGTGTGTATTTCACAGCTGAGGCTGATAAGAACACTGGCGCAACGGTCTATAATGCAGAGGTCCGTCCATACATTGGTGCATGGCTCGATTTCACCATCTCCAAGCATAATACAATCGAAGCGAAAATTAACAAAAAGCGAAAGTTTTATGCAACATCACTTCTGCGAACCTTCAAAAATTTGCCTGACAATGAGCTTATCAAGCTCTTTTCAGGGTTGACACCAGATCAAATCAACAAATATATCTTGCCAACACTTGAAAAAGATGGTCCACGCAATCGCGATGAAGCTATTATCGAAATTTACAAGAAACTTCGTCCTGGTGAGCCACTTGTTTTGGCTACAGCAACGGAAACACTGAAGAATTTATTCTTTAACCCACGCCGATACACACTTTCTGACATTGGTCGATACAAAATGAACCGAAAATTTGGTGAAAGTAAGCCATTGGATGAAGATCACGTCGTCTTGAGCCTTGATGATATCGTCAATATTATTACCTATCTTGTCAATTTGACGGATGGAAAAGGATCGTTTGATGACATCGATCATTTGGGAAATCGACGACTCCGAACAGTTGGCGAGCTCGTTGGTATGTATGGTGTGCGCGTTGGCATGGTTCGTACAGAGCGCGATATCAAATCACGCATGAGTATGACATCAGCTGACGAAGAAGTTGCACCTTCCCAAGTCATCAATAGTAAATCTCTCGTTTCAACAACGAATTCATTTTATCGAACAAATCAGCTTTCAACGATTGTCGATCAAACAAATCCGCTTTCCGAAGCAGATAATCTTCGACGACTTACGGTTGGAGGAAATGGTGGTATCAAAAAAGAACGAGCATCATTCTCTATTCGAGACATTACGCCATCACAATATGGTCGTATCTGTCCGATTCGATCTCCAGAAGGTACAAACATTGGTGTCGTGACCTATTTGGCACTGTATGCACGTATAAATCGCTTTGGATTCCTTGAAACACCATATAAGAAGGTGGTAACGAAGAAAGAGGGCGGTAAGGACGTGACATATGTCACTGATGAAATTGTCTACCTACAAGCTGATGATGAAGAAAAGGTCTGTATTACACACAATGGTGTTGTCCTGGATGAAAAGGGCAAGGTCCTAGATGAGCGTGTCACTGCACGTTTCAATGGTGATATCACGGAAATTCCAGCATCAAAGATTGACTACATGGACATGTCTCCACGACAAGTTTTTGGTCTTTCTGCTGCAACGATTCCATTTTTGCAACATGATGATGCTCAGCGAGCACTGATGGGAAGTCACATGATGTGTCAGGCTGTCCCTCTCGTGAAGGCTTCATCTCCCTATGTTGGAACGGGTATGGAAGCAGTGGTCACCCGTATTTTGGGACGAACAATTCTAGCTCCTGAAGACGGTACGATCGAGTATGTTGATGCAAAAAAAATTGTTTTGAAAGGTGCATCAGGTAAAAAACATGAGTTTGCACTTGATCGCTTTGTCAAAACGAACAAAGATGTCGTCTTTGATCAAAAGCCACGCGTCTCCCTTGGACAATCTGTTTCAAAAGAAGATGTCATCGTGGATGGTCCTGCTACTCAAGACGGAGAGCTTGCTGTCGGACAAAACCTCGTCGTTGCCTATGGATCACTTGATGGTCTGGGATATGAAGACGGATTTGTCATTTCAGAGCGAGTTGTCAAGGAAGATCTTTTGACTTCATGTGTCATGGAAGACTACTCAGCTGATCTTGTTGACACAAAACTTGGACAAGAAGAATTGACACGAGATATTCCACATGTTCGTGAAGAGATTCTTGCAAACCTTGATGCCTCAGGACTTGTTGTTGTCGGTTCAGAAGTTGAGCCAGGAGACGTCCTTGTCGGTAAGGTTGCACCAAAAGGTGAAAAAGAACTAAGTGCAGAAGAGAGACTTCTTCGAGCTATCTTTGGAGAAAAAGCCAAGGATGTCAAAGACACATCTCTGCGTATGCCTTATGGTAAAAAAGGAACAGTTGTCAAAGTACAGATTATTGACTCAAAGAAAGAGCCAAATGAGCTTGAACCAGGCGTTTTGAAGCGAATTATTGTCACTGTTGCACAAGTTCGTAAGAGCAAAGTCGGAGACAAGCTTGCAGGTCGTCATGGAAACAAGGGAGTTATCTCAAAGATTCTTCCTGAACATGATATGCCGTACTTAGCTGATGGGACACCTGTTGATATGGTGATGTCACCACTTTCGGTCGTTTCACGTATGAACATAGGTCAGATATATGAAACGATGCTTGGTATGGCTGGAGAAAAGTTTAATCAAAAATATCGTCTACCTGTATTTGAAAAAATTGCAGAGGACTTTATCAAAGGTGAGCTTGAGAAAGCCGGAATTGCACAAGATGGAAAAGTCACCGTATTTGACGGCCGATCAGGTGATGCCTATGAAAAGCCAGTTCTTGTCGGTGTTGGATACATTCTCAAACTTGTTCACATGATTGAGGATAAGTTCCACGCTCGATCAACAGGCCCATACTCATTGGTGACACAACAGCCACTCGGAGGTAAGTCACAAATGGGAGGCCAGAGATTTGGAGAAATGGAAGTGTGGGCACTTGAAAGTCACCAGGCACCATTTACCCTTCAAGAAATGTTGACGGTAAAAAGTGATGATGTTCAAGGTCGACGTAAAGCGTTTGAAGCAATTATTAAAGGAATTGATATTCCACAATCCGCGATTCCAGAATCATTCAATGTTCTTGTGAAAGAATTGAATGCACTCGGACTTGACGTGAAACCAGTTAAATAAAAATACACTATGCAACCAACAGCTCAAAAGGATTTTACAGCAGGTGACTTTTCAGGACTGAAACTGATGCTTGCTTCACCAGAGATTATCATTGGATGGTCATATGGTGAGGTCCTCAAACCTGAAACGATTAACTACCGTACATTCAAGCCTGAAAAGGATGGTCTGTTTGATGAGCGTATTTTTGGTCCAACAAAGGACTATGAATGTTACTGTGGAAAGTACAAACGTATTCGCTACAAAGGAATCGTGTGTGATCGCTGTAATGTGGAAATCACCTCAAGTGCTGTCCGACGTGAGCGTATGGGACATATCAAACTAGCAACACCTGTTGCGCATATTTGGTATTTCAAGGGAGCATCTTCTCCACTAAGTGCATTGCTCGGTATAACTACGGGAAATCTTGAACGAATCATTTACTATGCATTGTATTTGATCAAAGCAGTAGATGAAGAAGGTCGATCTGTTGCTGAAAACAAAATTCTAACTGCTCAAGAAGCTGAAATCGATGGTCTGAGCACTTGGCAGAAAGCTGAAGAAGCTCGTATCAAGGCTGAAGAAGAAGATGCAATTGAAAAGACAAAGGGTAAGATGAAGAATAAGGAACAACAAGAGTTGACCCTTCATGAAGTACAATTCAAGTTCCGTGAGCGTTATGCCTCCCTTGCGAAGCAATATGCTGAAAAGAAGCGTGAGCGCGAGATATTCTATGAACGTCTTCATAAAGTAGTCAAGAATGTCATGCCATTTGATATCGTAGAGGAAGAAGACTACTTGTATCTTACTGAAATGGATGCTCAAGGATTCCTGACAGTAGGCATGGGATCTGAGGTACTCTTGGAGGTATTGTCACACTATGATCTCAAGAAAGAATATGCAGAAGTTCTCAAATTGCTTGCTAAGACAAAGGGAGATAAGCGTACAAAACTGCTCAAAAAAGCTCGACTTATTGAGGCTTTCATGAAGTCTGGAGTTGAGCCACGATGGATGATTATGTCTGTCCTGCCTGTTATCCCACCAGATTTGCGACCAGTCGTCCAACTTTCAGGTGGAAAATTTGCAACATCAGACTTGAACGATTTCTATCGCCGAGTCATTAATAGAAATAACCGATTGAAGCACCTGATTGAACTTGGTGCTCCAGAGATTATTTTGAGAAATGAAAAACGTATGCTTCAGGAAGCAGTTGATTCATTGATTGACCTTTCAAAAGCTCGCGGATCAACGCGAAGTGTTCGAACACGAGCATTGAAATCACTCTCTGATATTCTCAAAGGTAAACAAGGTCGTTTCCGCCAGAACTTGCTGGGAAAGCGCGTTGATTACTCAGGACGATCAGTCATTATTGGTGGTCCAGATCTTGAGCTTCATCAGTGTGGTTTGCCAAAAGAAATGGCAATTGAACTCTTTAAGCCATTCTTGTTGCGCGAAATCATTATTCGTGGCCTCGCTCAGAACATCAAAAGTGCAAAAAATTATTTGGATACGAAAGATCCAGTGATTTATGACATTCTTGAAGAAATTACGAAGAATCACCCAGTTATGCTCAACCGTGCACCAACCCTGCACAAATTGTCAATTCTTGGATTTTATCCAGTTCTGACAGACGATTATGCAATTAAACTGCATCCTATCGTGTGTGGAGGTTTCAATGCAGACTTCGATGGTGACCAAATGGCTGTGTATGTGCCATTGTCCCAAAATTCAATTGATGAAATTGAATCTCGTATGATGCCATACCATAACCTTTTGAAGCCATCAGATGGAAGTCCAATCATGGTGCCAAACAAAGAAATGGCCTATGGATGCTACTATCTGACATCACTCAACAGTGACTTTGATGGTAAAAAAGATGAAGAGCTTCAGTACTACAAAGATGAACATGAAGCACTCTATGCCTATGCAAAGACCGCACTCAAATTGCGTGAACCAATTATGGTTCGTATCAATGGTGAGGTTATTCGAACAACTGTTGGTCGAATCATCTTTAATCAACAGCTCCAAGGCGGATTTACATTCATGAATCATGAACTACGTGCTGCTGATCTGAAAAAGCTTATCGTTCAAGCAATCGAATACTTTGGTGATGATGGTAAGAGCGTTGCTCATCTGATTGATCGTATCAAGGAGCTCGGATTCTGGGCTGCAACGCGATCAGGAGGAGCATCTTTCTCTGTCTTTGATAACACCATTGTTGATGGCAAAGCTGTGATCATCAAAGCTGCTGAAAAGAAAGTTCTCGATATTGAAAAGAACTACTTTGGCGGATTGATCACTGAAGAAGAGAAAAAGCGTATGTCCAATGCAGTTTGGATTGAGACAACAGAACAGCTTGCTACAGAAACATGGAATGCGTTGGAAGAAGAAAATCCAATCAAGATCATTATTAAGTCCGGAGGTGCACGTGCATCTGTTGAACAGCTCAAACAGCTTTCAGCTATGAAAGGACTTGTTGTTGATCCGCTGGGAAAGATTATTGAAGTTCCAACGAAATCAAACTACCGTGAAGGATTGACTGTTCTTGAATACATTACGAATGCTCGAGGTGCTCGAAAAGGTCTCATCGACTCAGCACTCAAGACTGCTGATGCAGGATACTTGACTCGACGACTTGTGGATGTCGCTCATGACGTCATTATTCGTGAAGAAGACTGTGAAACAACAGAAGGACTTGTCGTTCGCAAAGAAGGCGTTCGAGGAGATAAATTCCTCGATCGTGTCAAAGGAAAATTCCTTGCAGAGCCTGTGAAAGATGCATCAAAGAAAGTCATTCTCAAGCGAGGTGATTTGCTCGAAGGTGATAATCTTGCACTTCTTGCTGAAAGCGATGTGGACAAAGTAACTATTCGCTCAGCACTTTTCTGTAACACAGAATATGGTGCGTGTGTGAAATGTTACGGTACAAACTGGGCTACGAATAAACTCGTGACTATCGGTACTCCAGTGGGAGTCCTTGCAGCACAGTCAATCGGTGAACCAGGTACTCAGCTGACGATGCGCGTGAAGCATTTCGGAGGAATTGTCGTTGCAGACGTGACGCAAGGCCTTCCACGTGTTGAGGAACTTTTGGAGGTTCGTACACCAAAAGTGCTTTCACCAATCACGGATATTGCAGGAAAAGTCTCTGTTCAAGAAGATACAGAAAAAGATGTCTATGTTGTGAAAATTACATCAACTGACAAGTCTAAAGAAGTTCGTGAATTCATGATTCCAACAAACAGAAAACTTGTTGTTGAGGATGGAGAATTGATCGCTTCAGGACAAAAACTCTGTGAAGGGTATTTGGATATCAAGGAAGTACTTTCAATTCAAGGTTTGCACGAAGCACAAATGTATCTTTTGAATGAAATTCAGAAGGTGTATGAGTCACAGGGTATTGCAATTCATGATAAGCACTTTGAAGTCATCGTTCGTAAGATGAGTGACAAGATCACCATTGATAACGAAGGGGACACCAAGTTTATCGTTGCATCCAAATATCATTTTGATAGAGAAAATAAGAAAGTTCTCGCACAAGGTGGACGTCCAGCAATCGGACGAGTATCTATTCTTGGACTGACACGAGCATCTATTTACTCTGATTCATGGTTGTCTGCCGCTTCATTCCAGCACACCACAAGTGTGTTGACACAAGCAACTTTGAAGGGACAAGTAGATAACCTTGTAGGATTGAAAGAAAATGTTATAATTGGAAGACG
>CAYZCU010000013.1:0-23957 GCA_964477065.1 uncultured Gammaproteobacteria bacterium | reverse complement strand
CTGCAATATGTCGTTCATCAATGGGGTCTTTCCCTTCGATGTCTGCAATGGTTCGAGCTATTTTAATTGTTTTAAAATATGACCGCGCTGAAAAACGAAGTTTTTTATAGCCATCAAGAAGGAGCTTCTTTGCTTGTTCCGTCAATGGACAGTACTTCTCAATGTCTTTGTGAGGAATGTGCGCATTAAGCATCTGTGTGTTCTCTTCAAAGCGCGCACGTTGTCTTTCGCGAGCGTGTCGGATACGCTGTTGAACAGCCTGGATCGAATAGGTTTGCATGTGAGCAATTTCTGCCTGGGGAACATCATAAAGTCTGACATGCAGATCTATTCGCTCCATGATGGGACCTGAAAGCTTCCGGTTATAGGCAGAGATACTTTGTTGCGTGCATGTGCATGATTTCGTTGGATGGCCCAGATAGCCACACGGACAAATATTTCCTGTTGCAACAAGCAGAAATTTTGCTGGCATGCGAACAGTGCCCCGAAGGTGACTCATATCGACAAAACCATCATCGAGTGGTTTTCTGAGTGCATCGATAACCGTCCTATTAAAAAGTGGAAATTCATCAAGAAAAAGTACGCCATTGTGGGCATATGTCACTTCCCCTGGTGACAGATACGTTCCCCCTCCTATCAGATATCGTCGGGTAATCGCACTGTGTGGGGCACGAAACGGCCTGGCAATATGCTCCCCCGGACTTTCGCTCTGCACTGATCGAATGACTAACACATCATAGTATTCATCGACATTCATGGGGGGCAATAAATACGGAGCCGTTTGTGCTATAAGTGTTTTTCCCACCCCTGGTGGTCCTTTCATATAGAGATGGTGTCCGCCCGCTATCGAGATTTCAAGCGCTCGTCGCGCTTCAAGTTGGCCTTGTATGGGTATCGTCACAGACGTTGCCTCATCAAGAGTATCACTCCACGACGTCAATTGGCGGTCGCAGGGCGCTTGTGCATTTCGAAGATGAGAAACAACTTCAGATAACGTTCGTACGGGCACAACGGTAAAATCATCAATAGTCGAAACCTCACCTTGATTTCCATATGGGATATAGATACTCTGCATACCTGCCCTCTTCGCATACAAAGTAATCGGGACCACACCAGGGATGGGCGAAATACCTCCATCAAGAGATAATTCTCCGATGAAAATCCTGTTCTCAATTGCTGAAGGCGATATAACTCCAGCTGAAACTAATAATCCGACAGCAATTGGCAAGTCAAAAAGTGATCCCCGTTTGGGAATATCTGCAGGAGCTAAGTTTACAGTTATACGTGCACTTGGTATCTTGAATTGAGCATTTTTCAAGGCAGATCGCACACGCTCACGAGCTTCAGCGACAGACTGATGTGGAAGTCCAACTATCTTGAATGTCGGAAAGCTTTTGCGTGAATAATCAACCTCCACAGTGACACCAAATCCTTGTATGCCAACGAGTGTGGCTGATCGAACTTTTGATAACATATCATGATAGTACTGAAGAGTTATGAAATATTTATGAAATGAGCTCAAAAAGTTGGTCCGAACTGTCATAAAAGTCCATATTGTCACTTGAAAGCGAACCTATACGCTCAGCTTTAAACATCACATTATCGTGCAAGCGTCACTGCCCACACATATGTGACACCAGCTCCTTTCAATACTCGTGCAACCTCACGAATGGTTGATCCTGTTGTCCACACATCATCGACCAAGATGACCCCTTTCGGCACTACTTGTGTATCTCCACAATAGGTAAATGCATCACGGAGGTTTTTTTGCCGTGCCTTCTTATGAAGCTGAGCTTGTGCAGAGGTATACCGGTGTCGTATCACAAGGTTCGTGCAAACCTGCATGTGTACGATCAATCGTAACTGCATTGCAATGACCTCAGATTGATTGAAACCCCTCTCAGCATAGCGCCGGTGATGAATAGGAACAGGCACGAGGACGCATGTTGGGCAGTGCTTTTGACACATCTTTATGAATGCGCACAGTTGATCTTGATGAATATAGGAGAAGATAACAGCCAAGGCATCCCGCACGGAGAAGTATTTTCCTGCCCGAATAGTATTTTTAACCACACCTGTGTATGAA
Organism: uncultured Gammaproteobacteria bacterium; assembly: GCA_964477065.1. GTDB lineage: Bacteria > Patescibacteriota > Microgenomatia > UBA1406 > HO2-37-13b > 2-02-FULL-43-11-A. The sequence continues at coordinate 21,871 of CAYZCU010000013.1, read as the reverse complement.
AAGCATGCATAGAGGCCATCAATGCCAGCGTGGTGCTCAACCACTTCCGTGGAATACGTGATGTTTTGAGCACATCGGGGGCATAGAGGCGGGCCAATTTTGCGACATGAAAAGCAATAGTGCGGAAAAAGTATATTGATTATCGATGAGACAAGCATTCATACCACAGTACCAAACAGTTATGAAGATTTTATGAAAAGATCTGGTCGCTGAGAAAGCGTGATAGCATAGGCCTTTTGTATCTTCCAGCGATTAATTTCAGCGTGATTTCCTGAAAGTAAAATATCAGGGACTTTCATGCCATCAAATTCCTGGGGACGCGTATACTGTGGATATTCAAGCAACCTGACTTTCTTCACACCACGGTTTTTCATTTCATTCACCTCAGCTGTTGCTCCAACAGCTTGCTCGACAGCCTCAATATCAACCTCAAAAAAGCTCTCATCGCGAGATGCATCTTCTTTTTTGAGAACTCCGGGGAGCAATCGCACGATTGAATCGACAATAACAGCTGAAGCAAGTTCCCCTCCCGTCAAAATATAGTCTCCGATTGAGATTTCTTCATCAATATCACTCATAATTCGCTCATCTGTTCCTTCGTAATGTCCTGTCACAATAACCAAATCCGGCACAGTGCTTAACTCTTGTGCTTTCTTTTGTGAGTAAACCGTCCCCCGTGGAGAAGTCATGATGACACGAGATGATTCGCTTCGGTTTGCTGTGATAGCTTTTTTCAATGGATCAACCATCAAAACCATTCCGGCTCCCCCACCATACGGCCGATCATCAACGGTTTTGTGTATATCCGTTGCATAATCGCGCAGATTAACAAAGTGTATTGATACATGACCCTGATCTTGGGCTCGTTTGATCATGCTTTCCTCCAAAAAGCCTTTGAACATGTCCGGAAAGAGTGAGATGATCGTAATTTTCATATGGCTAGTATAATACACGTATGAAAAAGATCGCTACAACAATCATTCGCGTGTATAAAGCCACGTGGGTGGTGAGGGAGCCATTTGTACGGATGTTTGCTGCACCTGGAGCTCCAGAAAGCCATGTTCAGTGCAAATTTGTGCCAACATGCTCGCAGTACATGGAGCAGGCGATTGAAAAGTATGGTGTGGTTCGAGGCGGTCTGAAAGGACTCTGGCGAATTATGCGATGCCATCCATGGTCAACAGGAGGCTACGACCCTGTTGAATAATTTGATATACTTCTTACTTCACTATGGCATACCAATCGATAGAACAGGCTTTGCGACTTCCTTTGAAAACAAGTGCTCAACTAAGAGTACTGCCCAAGCCTGAGCTTATACGAGTAGACACGAATTGTCCTGTTGAGCTTTCATCTCTGGCAAGTAATCTACTGAGGCTTCATGAGCCTGAGGGATATGAATTCTATTCGATGAGTTATCAAGGACGCCTGAGCCCTATATCTGCTGATAGAATCCGCAATTAATGGAAAAAATGCTGATAGAAACCGTTCGGACCGGTGAAAGTGATAAACGACTTCTCAAATATAGCCCCGTTGATGACATAGGTATAGCTCTTTATAGAGGATTAAACGAACGGTTGCATGTCGTAGGATATGCAAGTTATATTGAACGGATTGGACCAGGTCAGTATGAGCATAGACCAGATCTCAATCTATATGACCCCTGGAGACCGACACAACCACCTCTTGCTGTCCGCCATGTTGAAAGATTCCCTGTCCTTCGTACCCGAAAATGAGCTCCTCTGTCACGAAATTTCGATTTAGATTGTCCTCTTGCTCTGCCTAACTCCCGGGGTTATAATTGTATTCATGCGAAACGAGACGCCTCATGATGACTATCTCGATACAACAGCACGTCGTGTTCTCTTAGAGATGGGCGCACTTCAATCAACAGAATATACTATTGGGAAAGCCCGCGTCGTTGTCGATTGGGCTTATATACCTCTCTCAACAGAATCGCTGTCTCCTTCAAACAGAATAGTAACTGTATACATTGCCGGGATGCCTCATAATCCAAATCAAAATGCAGGTGGTGATGCACATGAGATTGGCCTTATATCTGAGCTTCTTACAGGATCAGCTACTGATTTGATTGTTATGAAGCCTGAGGGATTAAATAAGGAGGCTTTTGAGGACAGAGCATATGCTGAAACACAGGCAAGCCATGATCGATTCAATGATATTTGTCGTAAACATGGTATAGATCCACACGCAGGACGTGTTACATTTAAGTTTGTTGGTCTTTCAGAGGGGGCAAATCAAGTAGTATCACTTGTCCGTTCACTTCTCAGTGATGGTATCGACATATCTGAGGTAGTCGCTGTAGATCCTGCAGGAGTTGTCGGCTATGAAAGTACAGAAAAGGCTCGAATATGGCCACAGTCTGTGGAAAAGTTCAGAACAGTACTTTCAGCATTCAAGGGGAAACCTGATACGAAAACAGCACTAGAGACACCTACCGGATACTCATTTTCAAGCGAACTTCTTCAAAATTATTCTGATGCGCTTCAACATGGTAATCAGCAAACTAATCCAGTACTGACGCATGACAACGCAAAAGATTTCACTCAAGCAACCAAAAAGAATATAGTTGATTTTATTCGCAGGCTTAGTCTTGGTCTTTTGAGACTCAAGACACCTCGTGGTATTCAGCCGGATCGGATGAAACATGTTTGGACATCAAATCCAGATTATGGAACTCTTGCTGACAGTGATGTTCCAATCATTATGTTCTCTATGTCAGGAAGTCTTATAGCCCCCAAAGAGGAAATCTCAGCTTGGGTAGCAGATAGACAGTCACGAGGCCAAAATGTATCACTTGTCACGTCAGCCGGCGGACACTTTGGACCAAGTGCACAGCCAAAAGGCGTTGGTGCAGCATTAGCGTTTTATAGAAATACACAGAAAGCTCAGGCTATTAGAACAAAGAAAGGGGTGTAAACAAAAATTCGATTTAGAGCGTCTTTTCGCTCTGCCTAACCCCCGGGGTTGGTGGAGATGGTGGGAATTGAACCCACGTCCGCAAAGGCATAATTAAAAACGTGTTGCTCGGGATAGCATGCTTTTACCTATACCACACAGGAAAGCATACGAACCTGCGTGGTTGCTGATGAAGGGTTTGTCAGCATAATCGCTCATCAAAACGACCATACTCAAGCTCGATAGTTTTCGTCTCAAGCCTCAGAGCGTTGGCAAGAGAAGGCTTTGTTAGGCAGCAAGTGAAAGTCCAAATGGTGCTTGCGCAACATCGAGTCTATCCACAGCGGGACCTTTCAAAGCAGCAGTTAGTTTGTCTGCAATTAGATTGTGTTATTTACGGATAACTCCGCCCGAACCGTTTATAAAAGTGCGATCTTCACGTCGATGCCTGGCATCCCCGTTGAGGGTAATTATACCAAATGTAGCCTACTTTTTCAAAAATTCCTTCATCTCCTGCTGATCTCGCTTTTTTTCGGATTTAGCTTGCTCGACACGCTTTTGTTGCCAATTTTTTAGCCCTTTACCGATAGCAAATTCGAGCTTGAGGCGACGGCCTTTGGGATAGACAGAGAGTGGGACGAGGGTGACGTTGCCTTTTTGCTCCATTTTGGAGCGGATCTGCATGATTTCTTTTTTATGTAACAGGAGGGGGCGCGTTTTATGAGGTTCGTAGTCATCATTTTTACCTGCAAATGAATACCACGGAATCATCGCATTGACAAGAAATGCTTTTCCATCAAGAAATTTCACATATGCACCTTCGAGTCGGATGCCAAGGGTACGAATACCTTTCACCTCAGCGCCAGTCAAAACCAGCCCTGCTTCATAGGTGTCAAAAAGCTCATATTCACGCTCCGCAGTGCGGTTGTGGTTGATCATAGAGCTATTATACAGGAGGTGCGCGCTTAGTTCAGATTTTGCGTGACACGCTCTACAATGCGTGATGCAACTCGTTGTCGAGAGAGGACGCTTAACGCTTTTTTTGCTAATTCATGAACACGTGGGTGTGTTCCATTCTCCAGGTCAGAGATTTCTGAAGGTGAAATGCCTATCTGGCCAGCTAATGCACTTTCAGACATCCCAGCACGGTCTCTCTCATACCAGACTTGGGCTCCCACACGTTTTGCCCTTACGATATCAACTTCTGCCATAATGTGAGCATTATATCACCGATTTTTGAAAAAGTGTCATTTCATGTGGGCGATTGCTATAATCACGACATGCGCGCAAGCCGATTCAACATCACACTCTCAGCTAGCATCCTTTGGCTGTTCCTCTTGTTGCTCCCAACACAACTCGGAAAGCACTTTTTCTTCGATTTTTCATATATCAGCGGGGTACGTGTTGATTATCTTGCCCCAGCGCTCTACTTGACCGACCTCGTTGCTGGGCTTCTGATCATGATGTATTGGAAGCATGTCGCGCACGCAAGTATCGGCCATGTTCGCTTCTTGATGTATCTTGTGCCATTGATTTTGATGAATATTGGACTGTCTCAACAACCATATCTGTGCTTCTATGGCTGGCTGAAAATAGCAGAAATCTATGCGCTATTTCAGATTTTCAGGTCGATTCATATTCCACAATGGCTGAGTTTTTCCGCCTTAACGGTTGGAGCACTTGCCCAAACGACCCTCACACTCATGCAGTTTCAGCTTCACAGAGCTGTGCAAGGACCATGGTATTGGCTTGGGGAGCGGGCATTGAGCACAGGTACGTCTGGTGTTGCAAAAGCATCCCTTTTTGGTACAGAAATACTGCGACCATATGGGACTTTTTCTCATCCCAACAGTCTTGGTGGTTTTTATCTGCTGATTGTTGCGTGGTGTTTATCCACACCAGCACGCTCCACAAAGTTACAATGGCTCAAAGCACTTCTCGTGACTCTTGCAAGCATGTTGGTGCTCATGTCATTTTCAAAAACAGCAATAATCACCCTCTTCATCGTAGTAGGTGTGTTTGGACTTCGAAATAGAAAAGTTTTTGTCTCATGTAAGCTCTGCATGGTGGCACGAGTCTGTATAGGCCTTTCCATCCTTGCATTTTTTCTCAGTGCACATGGAGATGTCTATTCGCTCGAGAAAAGGCTCATTTTGATGAAGGAAGCGACGACTATTCTTTTGTCATATCCCCTCTTTGGGACAGGGCTCTGGAATAATCTTTATGCACATGCGCACTTTGCTCAACGCTATCCGTATGTGTTTATTCAACCCGTTCACAACATTTTTTTGCTTTGGATGATGCAGGTGGGGCTTCTCATCAGTGCGCTGACAGGTTGGTGGGGATGGATGTGGCTCCGTGCGAATTGGTCACAAAGACACCTTTTCATCCTTCCGCTTCTGGTGATTATTCTTACGGGAAGTGTGGATCACTACTGGCTGACGTTGCAACAGAATATACTGCTGATGGGCGTGGTGGGAGGGATGATCAGCTCGAAATTGGTCTCAAAATCGTAATTGGCGTCTGCTCATCTGTTTGGCCCATTGGATTATCCAAAAAAGCATCGTGGATCAACCGCTTATCGACGCCTTCTGACGCCCCAAGCACGTTAACTCCGTAGTCATTCGCATCAATGATCGCCACAGGATAGCCACTATTTTGAGCAATCTCCCGTGCAACTTTTTCAGGATCTTTTGGCCCGAGCTTCGCGCTTGAATTGCCAGGGGGCAGTGTATAGTCGCATGGACCATCGATTGCATTGATCCCATGCCCCGCAACGTGATAAAACACCCCCTTGATACCAAACGGTTTTGTCAACGCAGATGCCACACCGGCAAGTAAAATTCGCGCGACGCCGGCTTCCTGAATAGCCAATTGCATCGTATGTGGATCGCGTAACCCTATTCCTCCTGGATGATTATGGACAAATGGGTACAAATGTCGAGCCCACCAGCCCGGATGGATGTCTGCAAGTGGGAATGATCGTCCCTGAGAGATAGCGACAACACGCTCAGAAATGACGATAGTGTCACCCGATTTAAGGTGTGGAGACGTATATTTATTGACGATATCAATCATAGATTCGCCAGCAGAGATGACATGCGTGCGAAGGAGTATGCGATCATAGCGAGAGCCATTTAGTGAAATTGGTTTGATGTTTTCCATGTAGTGACATGATACCAATTCCAGGTGAAAATGTGTTTGTGATATAATCCTGGATAGTAAGCTCAGTTAGCCATTAATAATACCTCATTATCAAATGACACCCAAATATGAAGACACTATACAACAACGACACACCGATGGATTTTTAGTTCTTCCAGGAGAAGCTCGCTCCCTTGCTATGGATGTTGCAATATGGACGAGGCACCGTTCTGCAGCTGTACCTCTCAATGGATTGTTTGAAGATCTCACAAACTCTGGTACCGAGGCTTTAGGAGTTAATGTTTCATATGGTGCGCACCCAGATGCACATGTATCAGTGGGTATATTTACGACTGTAAATGAACGTACAGATAAAACCTTCCATCCAGATGTGGTAGGTTTTAGGCGAAGACTTGGGCCACTATTTACATTTCGATTTGTAGTACTACATGTCCCCGATGTTGCCTATGACACAGTTACTCAAGAATTTGGAAGAAGGCTAACGCAGACATATGCGCCTGGAGAGTCATCTGTGTTTACGGACTACGGGAGAAGCAGGTTGTAAATCAGCGAAAAGTCTGCTCAATCTTTACACCGCGCCAATCGCGTTATAATGATCAACATTGAGCTCCATGAGCTTCTCAAAGCCCGGCTTGTAGGCTGGATCTGATTTGCGCATAAAATCTTTCATCATATTCAAGTGCTTTGAGCTACTTTTGAGCGCTTTCATACGAAAGTCAGAGGAGGGGGCATAGCCGATGCGCTTTGCCATTTCCAGCGCGGTGATCATGTGCGTGACATCTTCCTCAGAGTCATGTGCGATCTCAAGAGCGCGTTCCCACTTTCCTTTATCAGCCATGACCTGTGCCATAACAATCTTTTTGTCAGACAGCAGAAGGAGTAATTCTGCTTTTTTCATGCTATCCCGGGTAAAAAACACCCACACAGAGTCACGCATCTTCTTCAGCGGATACAACGGGCTGTCAGGAAGAAGACCTGTATAGGGCAAGGTATAGTCATGTCCAGCAATCTGGCTCTCTTGGGCCTCCTGTGCCCATACAACAGCCTGTGTCGAGAGAGTTATGCCAAGCGCAAAGATGAGAAGCAGTGAAAGGATAAACAGTTTGCGAACACGTGATACAAATATTTTCATAGTCTAGTATACCCAAAAACAAACCTAACAAAGTAGGTTTGTTTTTGTTTGGAATCAATAAAGCTATGCTTTAACGATTTTCTTCAAGCGCTTTCCAGCTGAGAAGCCTGGTGTGTCGCTTGCAGGAATCTTAATCTCAGCACCTGTCTGAGGATTTCGACCCTTTCGAGCTGCTCGGTGTCGAACGAGGAATGTACCGAATCCAGTAACGACGACCTTTTCTCTGTTTTTGAGTGCATCAGAAACGGAGAGGAATACAGCGTTGACTGCATCCTTAGCTGCCTTTGATGTTAAGTTTGCTCTTTTTGCTACTTGAGCTACAAGATCTGCTTTTGTCATGATTGTCACCTCCCTTCCTATCGTAATATGCTTTGTGTTTGTGTATCAAAGCACTGACATATTACGATAGTCTGGGCCGTCTTGTCAATCTATAACTAAACGGTCTTACTGTACCAATCTATATCACTTTCTGTTTCCTGAATGGCTTGTTGCAATAGTGCGTGTCTCACGGACAATGGTGATGGTCACCTGTCCAGGGAATATGGGGAATTTTTCCTCAATGCCTTGGCGAATCTTTTCAGCCATAATGACTGCATCATCCTCAGTAACCTCATCTGGTCGCACAATCACACGAAGCTCACGACCAGCCTGCAATGCATAGGAGTCTCGAACACCCTTTTGCATGCTTGCAACAGCCTCAATGTCTTTGATGCGCTTAAGATATTGATCAAAATCTTCATGACGTGCCCCTGGACGTGCTCCTGAAATACCGTCAGCAATATGTACAATGATTGCTTCGACAGATTCAAAAGGGATATCTTCATGAGAAGATGCCACACAGTGCACAGCGGCTTCAGAGATATGATTTTTACGTAGCACATCAACCCCCAGATCAACATGTGATCCTTCTTTGTCCTCGACAACTTTACCAATATCGTGGAACAGACAGCCAAGTTTCACCGTCATCACATCTGCTCCAAGCTCATGTGCCAAGGCAATACCGATCTTTGTCTCTTCGAGTGTGTGAACGATCATGTTTTGACCATATGAATAGCGGAACTTAAATCGTCCCAGGAGTTCAATCAGCTCTTTTGGCAAATCATAGACGCCCACTCGATGAGCGAGGTCTTCACCAGCTTTGAACATGATTTTGTTCAAGTTTTGGCGAGTTTGATGAACCACTTCTTCGATCTTCACAGGCTGAATACGACCATCTTTGAGAAGTTTTTCCAACGCTTCTTTCGCGACAGCACGTTTGTACGCGTCAAATGATGATATCTTGATAACACCTTCTTCTTCAAGGTCGACATCAACCCCCGTTACCTGTTCAAAGGCACGGATGTTGCGTCCTTCCTTACCGATGATGCGTCCTTTGGCACTATCGTCAGGGACTTGCACTGTTGAGAGCGTGTACTCTGCAATGTAGTCTGTTGAACCGTGGCGCATAGCGTCAATCAAGATTTCCTGCGCTCGCGTATCGGCCTCAGTTTTGATGCGATCCTCCGCAGCTCGGATGCGTTTTGCAATATCGCCTTTGAGTTTCTCTTCCCATGTTTTGAGAATGAGATCCTTGGCCTCTTGTTGGCCTAACTTTGCCACTTTTTCGAGCTTTTCGAGAATTGCATCTCGTTTTTGGGTAAGCTCAGCTCTTTCGCTTTCTACAGCTCTTAGCTTGTCTTCATAGGACTGTTTTGCCTTATTTAGATCACGCTCACGAGCCTGCAGATCATGTTCTTTTGTTTCTAACCGTTGCTGTTGAGCACGTGATGCTTTTTCAGCCTCAGTTTTGATTGATACCGCTTCCTCTTTCGCTTTGAGCACTTCTTCTTTTGCTTTCAGCTTGGCATCCTCAACAACACGCTCAGCGTCTAAACGCTGTTTGTTGAAGATGGGAAGGGATTTGAGAAGTCTTTGTAACATAGTCTCATATCGTACGGATAAGAGACACGACACCCAGGCTTTTATGCTTTCATAGAGAGCCTATTGCGATGAATCATAATCAAATTTTGATTCGTTAATAAATGTTGTAAATAGTACGTTTTAAACATTCGTAACAGTCTTTTTCGCGTTAATTCGGTGTGTGTAACCTTCGTATCCGTCTTACAATTTGTAACTTTCTAACTGCGATATTCTACTCTTTTTCAGAGGATTCTTCAATCGCACTTTGAAGTGAGGCTTGAATATCTCGATATGAGAAACCTTTTTGTTGAAGCCTGCGGATAACTTTTTCTCTGAGTATTTTATCGTGAAGGTCGACTTTTGCGAAGCGGGTTTCCAGAAGTTGCGTGATGAGCTCTTGGTCTGTCACGGATGATTGCTCAAAAACAGCATCAATGATGCTTGGATCGACCCCTTTTTGTGACATCTCATAGCGCAATCGCATCTGCCCACGAGGCTTGAAATAGTTTTTTTCAGATACATACCACTGCGCATACGCTGTGTCATTGAGACGATTTTCAGTTTTGTATTGTGCACAGATACTCGCGACAAGTTCTTGAAGAGTGTGATCTGCCTGCTCGTCATCCTGTGTATCATCTTCTTGCTGTCGGCCATGGCGAGCACGCCCTTTACGCATCAAGTACGTCGTCATTTCGTGCTCAGTCCGTGGTCGAAGCGAGATATAGCGATCTGCACACCACGATATGTAGTCGCGCATGTCTCGTGCCATGCTATTTCATATCATCCAATGCAACATCACTGACCAGAGGCTTTTCTTCTGTCTTGGCAGAACCGTCGTCAACGATCCCGCGCGCAACTTCGTCGATAAGTTCTTGCCTGAGTTTCGTGTTTTCTCGCAAAAGCTCAGCCATTTGAGATTTTCCTTGTGCTAAAACTTCACCATTGCGCTTGAGAAATGCACCGCTTTTGGTCAATGCACCGACCTCAACTGCAGCATCAACAATGCCGTCTTCTTTATCGATTCCTCGCGAATCGACAACAAATTCAGCTTGTTTGAATGGAGGCGCAACTTTATTTTTGATAATCTTGACTCGATGACGCGACCCAATAACTTGTTCGCCCTTTTTGATAGATTCAATTTTGCGAACATCCATACGAACAGAGCTATAAAACTTGAGAGCAAGTCCACCTGGCGTTGTCTCAGGATTTCCAAACATGACCCCAATTTTATGGCGAAGCTGGTTTGTGAAAATAATGGTCGTGTGTGATTTGGAAACAACACTCGTCAATTTTCGAAGCGCTTGAGACATCAGTCGAGCTTGTACACCGATTGACGAATCTCCCATTTCCCCTTCGATTTCACTCCTTGGGACAAGTGCGGCAACAGAGTCGACCACAACTATATCCACGCCACCCGATCGAATAAGTGCTTCTGTGATTTCAAGCGCTTGTTCACCTGTATCAGGCTGTGAAATGAGCAAATTGTCCAGATCAACACCGAGAATTTGTGCCCAGGCTGGATCAAGGGCATGCTCCGCATCGACAAAAGCGGCTATGCCACCAGCTTTTTGAATTTGCGCGATAAAATTGAGACTAATCGTCGTCTTACCTGAGGCTTCAGGACCAAATATTTCAATAATACGACCTTTTGGAATTCCCCCGACACCAAGTGCCAGATCCAGAGGAAGAATGTCAGAAGAGATGACATCAATCTTTTGTTTTGCCTTCTCACCAAGCATCATAATTGAGCCTTGACCAAATTGGTGCTGAATTTGTTCAACGGCAGCTTGGACAGCCTGCATGCGCTGTTTGTGATCATCTGTTGATTGTGCAGAAGGGGCTGTCTGCGTGCTCTTTTTTGTTGGTTTAGCCATAGAGTAGTGTGTTTGTGTGACTATGATACAATAATCCCATATTCAAAACAAGGTTATCGACCATAAATGTATAACGTAATCGCAGTGTACCATAGAGTTATGAAATAATTGTGAAATAGCCTCATTTTTTTTCTTTGCAGGCTACATTTCGGGGATTAGCGCAGATGGCTAGCGCGTCCGGCTGGGGGCCGGGAGGTCGTGGGTTCAAGTCCCGCAGCCCCGACAAATATTTTCACAGCACATAGCATGCATTACTCCTCAACCCCTCTGTGTTTTTCGCACTCGACACGTCATCCAGGGCATATTCAATTTCCACGCCGTGATCAGATGTAACGGCAAACATCTTTTCGCGAGCATCCTGTGTTGCTGTATAGACAAACCCAGCACCATGCATAAAATAGGGCCCTGGGACTGGACGAGAGATCATAATCCAGTGTATTGCTGGTGTTTCTAGCGTGTCATTTGGTGTTGAAATAGTTTGTACACTCATTGATGGTATTTCCTGATACACATGCCCTGTGTCATCAATGCCAGCTCGACGTCCATACCTATCTGAAAGCACAAGTCCACTTGTTCCTTTACTAAATACTTCAATTAAGCTAAAATCACTGTGAACCTCTTCAAATCGTTGCATCGAACCCGCCGTCTGGGCATATGCTGGATCCGCCAACGAGGTACGATCAAAATATGGATCATTGATGAGCACCTCATCTCCTCGATAGCCATACCCAACAAACCAATGTGACGCCTTGGCATCTTTGAGTATGACTGGATTGCCAACATCTATATCATGCTTCAAAAGAGGGAGATCATATGCAGATGAGGGGACATATTGGATTTTTGGACTCCCAAAGAGGGCGTGTGCTTGGGCACTATATGTATTTACGATATTCCAGCGAACTGCACCAAAAACATATCCTTGTGAAGCACATCCGTCTTGCGTACATATGCCTGATTCTTGCATATACGTGTTGAGTGACTTTGGGTTTGTTGGGACGTGCCGTGGCGACTGCGCTACACCGTGAGCCAGCAAAAGCATTGCAAGAGATGTTGTTGCACAGCCACAATCAGCCATGGTAGTTCCGCATGTGAGCTTGTTTTCAACAGCGCTGTCATACACATCACTACTCCATTGAGAATCTGTTTGTTTCAATACAGGAACATCGACAGTCACCCCTGGATCATAGTCCACAACGAGATCCAACTGCGCCCATTGGCATCCTCCAAATGAATCGATTGCATACAGAGCAAGGGTGTTTTCACCTTTATGCAATTCTTGCGCGATATCGATGTCCATAAAAGTTTTCTCCGTCTTTCCAGAGCGATCGGAAAGCACTTTCTTCCCATTAACATAGACATCGCCATCATCATCAAAACCTGCACGTAGTCGAGCTGACAAAACCGGTTTCTCAAGTATGATCTTCTTACGAAAATACGCTTCACCTTTTTCAACCGCACCATAGCTCCACATTGGTAATGCAAAAAAAATCGGGTCTGGATAGTAGTCACATCGCCCTCGTGTTGGAGCGCGCGTTGTAGGCCATACAGCATCATCAAAAAGCGGATTCATCCATCCATTTTCAAAGTGCGTTGAGACTTTCCAAGATGGATCGCTTTGAAGAATTTGAATGGCATAACTACCACGCGGAAGAGAAACAAGCACGACAAGCAAGCTATACGAAGCAAAAATCCATTTCATGCATCGAGCATACCAAACGAAAATGAAGATTCTATGAAATCAAAAAAGCCTCATTCACGCTCATTTTGATTTTGACTCGAGATATCGTTCGATCTCAAGGGCAGCCTCAACACCCATCGCTGTCGCAGTGATGCCTTGTCGGTAGATATAATCCACACAATCTCCACTTGCAAAAACGCCAGTTCGCGACGTTGCGTGTTGGAAGGTGAAGTCCATGCCGTCTGCACTCATCTGGAACTCCGGATTACGACGCGCTTCCCAGGCAAGCATGCGCGTTGTCATAATGTATCCGTTCGGCCTCAATAACACACCGCTTTCTTTCAAGAAAAGTGTGTTTGGATCATGTCCTATGGCAATAAACAACCCACCAAGTGGTAACACATCACCTTGGAAAGCCTCATTTCCCTTAGATTTGTCAGTTGTGAATGACACTTTAACCCCTTCGATCACATCTGTTCCCAAAACTTCCTCAACAGCTGTACCCCACAGAACCTCAATTTTTTCATGCTCTAAAACTCTTTTCTGCATGATTGCAGAAGCGCGAAACTCCTCTCGGCGATGCAGAATATACACCTTTCGTGCAAATTTTGTGAGCACCAAAGCTTCCTCCATAGCCGTATCACCCCCACCAACAACCGCAACAACTTTATCTCGAAAGAAAAATCCATCACACGTTGCACAGGCTGATACGCCCTTACCTCGAAGACGCGTCTCTGACTCGATATCAAGCCACTTCGCACTAGCGCCTGTCGCCAATAAAACAGCATCAGCAGTAAATGTTTCCCCATTTGAGAGCGTCATAGTAAGGTTTTCAGGTCGCGAAAAATCAACAGAAGCAACATTTTGCTCAATAAATCGTGTGCCAAAATGCTCAGCGTGATCTCGAACTCGCTGAACCAATTCAGGGCCTTGGATAGCCTTAAATCCCGGCCAGTTTTCAACATCAGTTGTCAACATGAGCTGTCCACCAGATGGTGAACCTGCTATAACCAATGGTTCCAAGAATGCTCGCGAGGTATAAATAGCAGCCCCTAATCCAGCCGGACCACCGCCGACGATTATGACTTTCTCATGTTTTGGTGCACTACTCATATGGTAAGATTGTAGCACATATGAACTCACAACCATACCCACATTGCATCTATTGTGCCATTATCAAAGGGGAGGTTCCGTGTGCAAAAGTCTATGAAGATGCGACATTTCTCGCTTTTCTAGATATCCATCCAGCTTCACCTGGACACACCCTTGTCATTCCAAAGATACATACCCGATGGGTACATGATGTTGAGCCATTTGAAACCTATTGGTCTGTGGCGCGAAACATAGCTCGATCCCAACAAGAACATCTTCATCCCGAATACATTCAGTATTTCACACACGGAGCGCTTGATCACGCTCATATTCACATCATTCCCCGGTATGATGATGTTGATACAGCTGACCCCATTCTCACCCAACCAGCACAACCAGAAGACAGCGCTGTACTCAACGAAATCGCACAGAAAATCAAACTATAATCTTCTATACTGAAGGTATGGAGAATCATCCAATTCCGCGGTCTGTCACGTCATTTGAGTTCAAACTCATCGGGTGGTTTACTGTCAAAGAATTTATTTATCTCTTACTTGCTGTGGGAATTGCGGTCATCCTGTACTTTGTCATTCCTGTTCCGTATCTTAATATATTTTTGAGTGCTCTTGTTGTAGCTGGAGGAGCGATACTCGTCTTTTATAAATATAATGAGCGACCACTTGATTCGTGGATAAAAAATCTTGTGTATCGACTTTTAAACCCAACTCAATATTTGTGGCATAAGGAAAATCCGGTGCCTGAATTTTTGTCGGATGTTGTTGTCCTAGCAGATGCTCAGATTGTGGATAAACACATTGATGCGTCACAAAAATTGCAATCATATATCGATACAACAAACACACCTTCTCCTCAAGAAAGCTCACGCGCTGACGTTGAGCATCTCATAAACACACCCACTGGTGCTCAGGCACAGAATCCATCTCTGGAAAGCGCTGTTCCCCAAGATTCACCAGAGGCAACAGATAAAGAAAAACCGTATCTTTCTGGTGTGGTTATGAATAATAAAGAGCTCCCCCTTCCAAACATTATGGTTTATATCAACTCACATGCTGGAGAATTAGTGAGGATTTTAAAGACAAATAAAAACGGCGTTTTTGCCTCATTTCATCCACTTCCAGGCGGAACATATGTCTTGAGTCCGAAGGATTTGGGTGGAACATATTTTTTTGATACAATGACTGTAGCTGTTGATGGCCCACAAAAAGAGCCTGTCCAGATACGCTCAAAGGAACTCTTATAGCTATGAAAAAAACATCACCTGTCAAATCATCGACACAGAAATTTACGGAAATTGAAGCCATTCGAGATGATATTCTTATGCTTCAAGATCATTCATGTTGTGTCATTATTGAATCTGGAGCAGTGAATTTTGGGTTACTTGCTGAAGAGGAACAACAAGCAATGATTTATTCGTATGCATCACTCCTCAATTCCCTTTCATTTGCAATTCAAATTTTGATTTTATCTAAGCGAATGGATATTTCATCATATCTTGACTATTTGGAAGATCGCGTCGCTATGCAACAAGATCAAATCTTGCATGAACGAATACTTGAATACCAAGATTTTATTAAAAGTATCGTCAAGAAAAACACAATATTAGAAAAGAATTTTTACTTTGTTATTGCATTTTCACCACTTGAACTTGGAATTGAGGCTACAAAAGGAAAGCATCTTAACCAAGAATATGTCTTTACACGAGCTAAGACTGCCTTGTATCCAAAACGTGATCACCTTCTGCGCTTACTCAAGAAAACAGGGCTTGGGGGGAAGCCGTTGTTTGAACAAGAAATTGCTGAGCTTTTTTACAATCTATACAACCCATCATCAACAGGTGCCAAGTTAGCTCCATTGCGCAATTACACCGATATTATTTTGACACCATAAGTATGTTTGGATTTGGAAAAAAGCAACCAGAGAAGCCTAAGACATCACCTGCGGGTGATTTACTCAAAAATGGCATGGTGTCAGTCAAAGATTTGATAGCTCCCTCTTTTATCGAAGTTGATTTTAACAACATTAAAATTGATGAAAAATATTACCGTACATTATTTGTGGCCTCATATCCACGCTATGTGTCACCAAACTGGCTCCTTCCCCTCATCTCATATGATCACCCGTTGTATATATCGTTCTTTATTTATCCGACTGAATCAGGAAAAGTTTTGAAAGATTTGCGCCGAAAAATTGCCGAAATGGAGGCAACGATTGAAAGTGAAATCAAGTCAGGAAAGGCCGTTGATCCAACGGTGCAAACACAACTTGACACAGCTCTGACATTACAAGCTGAGCTGGCACAAGGCTCTGAGCGATTCTTTCAACTTGGATTTTACATCACGATTCCAGCTGATTCAGTGAAAGAATTGGACCGCTATTCACAAGAATTAGAATCAACTATTTCTTCGTTGCTGATCGTTTCAAAAAAAGCGACACTTGAGATGGAAGAAGGCTTCAAATCAAGCCTTCCTATGTTTGCTGACAAACTCAAAATCTGGCGAAACATGGATTCGACATCCTTAGCGACGATGTTTCCTTTCTCAACAGCTTCATTGACAGCCAATGAGGGAATTTTATATGGCGTCAACCAACACGACGGCAGTTTGATTATTTTTGACCGCTTTACGCTGGAGAATGCAAATTCGATTATCCTCGGAAAATCGGGTGGTGGAAAGTCCTTTCTCGTGAAGCTTGAAGCAATGCGCCAATTACTGATGGGCACACAGGTGATCATTATTGATCCTGAAAACGAATATGAAAATATGTGTACCCAGTTTGGCGGAGAATTTGTCTCATTTTCACTGTCATCACAGTACAAAATCAATCCTTTTGACCTTAATTCAGATAGTCCTGAACCTGACGAGCTGTCAAACAAGATTTTAAATCTTCATTCACTCATGAAAGTGATCATGGGTGAGCTCACGCCTTCGCAAGACGCTCTGCTTGATCGCGCACTTGTTATGACATATAAGCTCAAAGGGATCACTCAAGATCCAGCCACATTTAAGAGTCCATCCCCTTTGATGGAAGATTTGTATAAGGTCTTACTGAGTTTTGAGTCCCCAGAATCAGCTGAACTGGCAACTCGTCTTGAGAAATTTATTAAAGGATCCGCAAGTGGTATTTTTAATAGCCAATCTAATTTTGACATTCATAATCCTTTTACCGTCTTTGGTGTGCGTGATTTGGAAGAAAATCTACGTCCTGTCGCAATGTATATCATACTTGACTATATTTGGAATCGAATCCGCAAAGATAAAGTTCGTCGCATTTTGATCGTAGACGAGGCATGGTATCTCGTGAAACAAAAAGATTCTGCACGATTCCTGCACAGTTTCGCAAAGCGTGCCCGCAAGTATCAACTTGGCCTCACAACAATCACCCAAGATGTTGAAGATTTCTTGAGCGTCGAAGAAGGTCGTGCAATTTTGACTAATTCGAGTTTACAGATACTTTTGAAGCAATCAACCGCCGCTATCGATAAAATTGAAGAAGTTTTTAGCCTCACTGGCGGTGAAAAACATTTTCTCCTTTCGGCTGGTGTCGGTGAAGGTTTGTTCTTTGCTGGCCAGTCACATGTCGCTATCAAAATCATTGCTTCAGATAAAGAAACTGCTACATTGAGCCAGACATAGCAAGTGTTATACTATGTGCATATGGCCAATCGACATGAATTTTATCCCGTCGTCTCTTCAGTTCGTAGTGGCATAATTATATGCACATATTCATCATCGCCTTTCATGCGAAAAGCACCTGGGGCAGCAGGATGCGTACAAGACATTTGTATGACATCAGTTGAAACGGTGTTAAGAAATTCCAAAATGTATTTGTAATTAAATGCAATCTTCAATGGTTCCCCTTCAAATGAGTCAAGAGGTTGAAAAACCTGAGAATCTTTTGTCGTTGCACCTTTAGGCTTGATCAGCATCCCTTCTTGGGAAATATCGCAAATAATGACATCTGCCTGTTCGCGTGCAAAAATTGAAACAAGCCGTATGTTTTTTTGAAAATCTTGCCTTGAAATGAGACACGTTGTGGTTGAATCATGTGGAATAACCTTTTCATATGGAGGAAAATCACCCTCAATTACCCTCGAATAGAGATCTATTTGACCCATAGTGAATTTTATAAGTCTATCCTCTGGGGAGATTGTCATAGCAACCTTTTCTGACTTAGCCAACCGGATAACTTCTTGGAAAATAGTAGCAGGCATGATAATTTGGGGGAAATCATCTTGTTGTGGTTGTTGTAATACAGATAATCGAAACCCGTCCGTCGTCACAAACATCTGAATGCCCTGGGCGATGGTGACATAGACACCAGTCATGATAGGTCGAGATTCATCTTTAGATGCTGAAAACAGCACAAGAGGAAGCCTTTCAAGAAGCGTCTTATCGAGTGTAAATGTTTTACCATCAAGATGTGGGATCTCGGGAAAGTCATGACCTTGAAAAGTATTAAAATGGCCTTTCGTTTTACCTTGGGTAATAAGAACTGTTGAATCTTCAAGCTCAACTGTAATCATGCCAGGCTGAAGAAAGTTCAAAAATTCAAGTGCCTTTTTACTATCAAACACACATTCCCCATCCTTCTCACCGGTAACACTCACTGTCGTCTGGAAAAAATCACTTAAATTGGTTGTAATAACCGTTGCCTGATTACTTTTAACAATCAGTTTCGTTCCTTGAATTGACTGAACTGCAGAAACACGATGAGAGGTAAATCGAGATGCGAGAGAAAGTGCATTCTCAAATGTTTCTTTTAATAGGGTGCATTTCATGAGGCGTGTATATATTTATTAGTAGTACTAGTGTGTGTGCATAAGTGTATATCATGAGGTTGGATATTGCAATTTCGTTGGCATGAAAGGGTAATCATCTCCTCTACTCCATGTGAACATCGTGTGAAAGGTTTGGGTATAACATTGGTACGTGATTACATCAAAAAGCGGTGACTGATTCATAAATACGCGCGACATCTTGGGCTAATTTCTCATCCTTCATCATCATACTTTTCAGCTTCTCAACAGCGTGAATGACAGTTGTATGATCTTTCTTTTTGACAATAAATGCAACCTCATCAAGATTGAGATTCAGCTTCGTTCGAAGCAAATACATAGAAACCTGTCGTGCAAAAGCGATATTTTGTTTGCGGGATGAACCACGTATATGAGCTGGCTTTAGATCATAGTAGGTTGCAACAGCGCGAATGATATCTTGAGGTGAAATCTTTACTTTACGTTGTTGCTCTTGTCGTGATAGTTCATGATGTGCTGACTCAGCTGTGATTTTATTACTGTCTGTCTGAGTGAGAGATAGTGAAAGGAGCTTAAGCAATGCCCCTTCAAGTTCACGTGAGTCATCAATCTTCTCAGCGATACTTTGTGCAGCCATCATATCAATATCGATATTTCGCTCCTGCGCTTTGATCAAAACAATAGCGGTACGAAGCTCAAAATCAGGTTTTTGCATATCAATAATAAGTCCGCCTGAAAAGCGCGATCGAAGTCGATCCTCCAAAGCTTTGATTTCTTTGGGAGGACGATCAGACGTCATGATGATTTGCCCGCCCTGTTGCACAATTTCATTAAAAGTATGATAAAACTCTTCTTGGACATATGTTTTTCCAGCAATAAATTGAACATCATCAACAATCAGAATATCGAGCTTGCGGTATTTATCTCTGATTGATTGCGTTCGCTTCGTTTTAATAGCATCGACGAGATCATTAGTGAATTGTTCAGACGTGCAATATAAAACTTTCTTTCGAATATCTCGCGCAAGCATGCCATTTGCAATAGCATGTGAGAGATGGGTTTTCCCAACGCCAACATCCCCATAAATAAAAAGCGGGTTGTACATAGTTCCGGGTGTTTGTGACACAGCTTGTGCGGCAGCATGAGCCATGTGATTGGTGTTTGAGACAGCGAAGTTATCAAAGGTAAACCGAGCTTGGAGTCCAGACTGTCGGATTTTGTCTTCCTGATTGCCCTGATATTGAAGGAGTGATATAGCATTGCGCTCATACTCCTTTTTCTTTTCAGTTTTGCGAACTTTTTTCTGGGCGACAGTGAATAGCACGCTTATGTGCTTTTGACAGTAGTCAAATATGATTTCTTCAAGAATAGCCCGTTTGCTATCAAGAAACATCTTGGCTCCCATGTTCTCACATTCAATGACGCAGTCAGTCTCTGTGAAGGATTCAAGTCGTGCTTTCTTGAGAAGCGGAAGAAGAACACCAGATTCTTTATCTGAGGTGAGGTGTTCAATAAAGCCTGTCCAGTCCATCTAAAACGAGTTAATTTAATGTGGATAACTTATCCACAACTTTACCCGAAAGTTATCCACAATTCAACCACATATTTCTATCAAAGTTATCCACAATTTAAATAGATTGATACAACAGCATATATAGTGAAATCCTTTATCGGAATGCCTACATGGAGATCAAACTGGTGCTTTTCATGGATAACCGATTAGTGGGATTTTTATCTGGATAACTTCACTCCTGCCTGACATATGAAGGCATATATTCAGACGTGTAATGGGATATGTGAAGCATGTATATGTTTGACTCTGCCATATGTCATTTCAACAATATTTTTTCGTACAGGGCATTTAAATGAGGGGAGCATTCAAGTCTGTATCTCATAATAACTATTATAAGATTATTCATAGACATGGGTTTATAGTGGAGGCTCATTTCTTGATATACTGTGCACCATGGTGGCTCATATTGACGTAATTCGTGATAATCTTCTTCACAATATCCAAACACTTCACCATCATGTTTGCAAAGATGCAGAGAGAAAAATTATCGCTGTTGTTAAAGCACAAGCGTATGGTGTTGGCCTCAAAGAGGTAGTGGAAACACTAGAGAATGAGGTTGATGCATGGGCAGTTGATGATATTGATGAATTATACTCGCTACGTTTTTTGACGGAAAAAGATGTCTATCTTTTGGGATATACAGCCCGAGCTGAAGTCGAAAAATTAATCATGCTCAATGGCATACCCCTTGTATATGATACGCAGATGCTTTTGGAACTTGAAAAAAGTGCTGAATTTTTGGAAACGAGAGTTGATGTGAATATAAAGATTGATGCCCTTCTTGGACGTCAGGGCGTACATATAAATGAGCTCAATGACATACTTGCATTGACACAAACACTTCCACATGTGAACCTGCGAGGTGTGTATGGACATTTTGCAAATCTCGAGGACACGCAAGATACCCTGTATGCGCAGGAACAACGCGAGTACTATCAGCAAGCACTTGAAATGGTTGCACAAGCGGGATATGCAGATATTGAGACGCATATGTCTGCAACGGCTGGTGCGCTCATCGGGATTGATACCTATACGCATGTTCGTTTAGGTATTGGATTGTTTGGAGGATGGCCTTCTCAGGCACTTCAAGCGCAATTTCAATCAAAAGTGGATCTGAAACCTGTTGTTCGCTGGGTAACACACATAGCTCAGATCAAAAATATTGCCAAAGGTATGTCAATCGGCTATGGTCGAAGCTATATCGCACAAGATGATATGACTATTGCAGTCATTCCTCAAGGCTACAGTGATGGGTATAATCGACTTCTTTCAAACCAAGGGGAGGTTCTTATTCATGGTGTACGTTGTCCAGTTGTCGGTCGGGTAGCTATGAATATGTTTGTTGTTGATGTCACGCATGTTGGAGACGTTATGGTTGAGGATGAAGTTGTTCTACTTGGAAAGCAGGGTGAGAATGAAATTACGACCTTTGAGATTGCCCAAAAATGTCAAACAATCAACTATGAAGTTTTGACGTGGTTAAATCCACTTCTACCACGACGTGTTGTATAATCTAGAAACCTAGTGATCTAGTAACCTAGAAATCTAGAAATTCAGATATCTAGAAACCTAGTTATCTAGTTTCTATCTCAAGAGGGCCGGTAGCTCAGCTGGCTAGAGCGCTTCGCTGGCAGTGAAGAGGTCAGGGGTTCAAGTCCCCTCCGGTCCACGATATAGAAACTTAGTGATCTAGTAACCTAGAAATCTAGATGGGATACAATTTTTTAGATCACTAGATCACTAGATCACTAGATCACTAGATCACTAG
>CAYZCU010000012.1:0-24096 GCA_964477065.1 uncultured Gammaproteobacteria bacterium | reverse complement strand
GTATACGACCGCTTCGTATTTTTTGCAAGAAGGATGATAATAGAAATCTAGAAATGTAGAAATCTAGAAATCTAGTGATCTAGTAACCTAGGAATCTAGTGATCTAGTAACCTAGGAATCTAGTAACCTAGCTCTCTAGCTCTCTAGATTTCCAGATCACCAGATCACCAGATCACTGCATGTTATAATACTTCCATGACAAACAATCTCGACCTCATAACGTTGCCTAATGGCCTTCCGCTTCTGAAGATGCAGACGCCGGGCGCACAGATTTCATCCGCGCTGTTCCTCACACGGGCGGGGTCACGGTTTGAGACGCAAGAGACTGACGGGCTGACGAGGTTTTACTCCATCATGGCGCTCAAACGCACGCGTGGATTTCCACAACAGCTTGACCTTCTGGCTGAGGTGGATCGCATCGGGGGCTTCATCAATGTCGAAGCGAACCGAGAGTACACAGCTATCTATGTGAAAGCTTTCAATCCGTACTTTGCTGACGCACTGCGACTCCTCGGAGAAGTGGTTGTGCATCCGCACTTTGATCCGGGTGATATTGAGGCTGAGAAGCAGTATTTCTTAACAGAAATTCAAAACAGATTTTCAGATCAAAACGGCAGTTCGATTGATGAATTGTTCAAAAAAATCTTCCCTGACCAAGCGCTTGCATACTCGGGCGTGGGGAGTAAAAACGCAGTGCAGGTTTTCACGGACGGGACACTACATATGTACCGCGACACCTACTACACGGGGCTCAACAGCAGTCTGATCCTCAATCTCGGCGATGGTGTCGAAGTAACGGGTCAGCTTGATGAACATCTCAATACATACTTTGGGGCTCTCCCACAGGGGCAAGTCATGACTCCAGCGCCCGTGAGTCTTAGTGGAGACGATGACAAATCGCTCAAAATCCCGACCTCAACAGGTGCGACGTCTATCGCGATTGGTTTCCCTGCGTACTCACGCACGAGCCCACACAGACATGCGCAACTGCTTATCGAGACGATGCTTGCCAAGACGAAGAGCAACACCCGTTTTGCCAATATTTCAGTTGAAGAAGCTCTCGCGCGTTCCGTGGGGACGAGTCTCTTTCAATTTACTGATGGGGGAGTTTTTGTGATTCAGGCCTTTGGAGAAAGCAAAACGAGTGCTCAGGCACATCAGCGCGTACTTGACGAAATCGAAAAAATTTCCATGGTCCCAGTCAGTGAGGAAGAGCTTGCCCGAGCGCAGGGCTACTATGCTGGAATGTTCATGCTGGGGCTTCATGATCCTGTCGAATCATCATTCTTTTACGGTCTCCAGATGCTTCTTGATGGTGCACGTGGGCTTCCTGGAAGTGGAGAGGGTGCGCTCAAAAGCCAACAAGACTTTACGAATGCATTGCAGGCAGTATCTGTTGATGAAATTCAGGGTGTCGCACAGCAAATCTTCAACCCAGGATATATGTTCACCGTGTTGATCGGGGAATAAGCTAGCGGTCGGGGATGAAGATAACATCTCCAGCCTGTATGTAGTCTACATCCCCGATGCCATTCTTTTTAGCAAGCCTCTGCAGAGAAACCCCATATCTATTGGCGATTCTAACCAATTGGTCCCCAGGTTGGATAGTGTATGGTCTGCCAGATACCTTTAGGGAAGGCTCTGGAGCTGTGATTGGGGCATCCTTCTGAGTTTGCTGTGGAGCTTCCTGAGGAGTATTTTGAGGGGACTTTGTACCGGGAATGATAAGCACTGTATCGGCTGTTACCCAATTAGGATTGGCAATATTATTTTCTTGCGCAAGCTCACCCACGGTGACGCCATAGCGCTGTGCAATAGTAGAAAGTGACTCGCCTGATTGAACTGTATGCATAATCTGTCCTGGATGTTGTGCACATGCTCGAATATGCGCACGATTCATAATAAATCGCTGTTCATAGAGGTCAGTCGCTGATGACAGCGCCCCTCCTGTTCCACCATTAAATGCGCGGGCTGTCAGAACAGCATCTCCATCGTAGTTTATATATAAAAGGCGAAGATATTCTATGCCAAGTTGGATATTTGTATGAGGATCATGGGGGTCACATTGATCAAGTCCAAGTCGTTGACACATGAGATCAGAGGTGTCAGGCATAAGCTGAAACGCGCCGACTTCGCCATCTCGTCCATTCTTACCAACCCAGCCTTCATTCGTAGCTATGGTAAAAGCAAGCTCAACGGGAATGCCAGCTGTCTTCGCTGTCTGTGAAATATCACCTGCAAGATGTTGGATATAGGGAGGGAGACATTCAGCAGGAATGTCAGACGATGCAGAACAGCCAGCTATCATGGGGTGGAGGAGGAGGGGGAGAAGCACGTGTGAAATGGCACGGCCTCGGGGAGGAAGCCTCCGTGATCGCTCAGGCGTTCGTATTGGCTGACGGGAAATTTCCATAAGTATGGCCCATAGTATACCATAATTTGGGGAGAAGTGGAGAGCTATTCTGCCTCAGGAGAGATGCCAAGGGGGTTGTATCCTTCAGTTGTTCGACCGAGCTTTTTGTTACGCTTGCGTTCAGGTTTTTGCTCAATTGGTTCTGTCGAATATGATAGTTTATCAAGTTGTTCTATCAAGGGAATTCCATGAGTTTCAAAAAGAATACCATCTCGTTGCATCCCATCTGTTGGATCAGATATGCCAGCTGCAGCTCGTTGTAATAGATTGCTGATTGATGACCTTTTACTTCCTTTCATGTGCAATAGTATAAATTTCTTCTGGTAAATCTCCCTTGTTTAGTTCATTGGTCACACGTGAACCTTCCAGACCTTCAGGTATCCTATCCATGTCTGCTTGCCTCAGGCGAGCCCCGATGCGATCTGAAGCATCGAGTTGATCCTCAACAGGTGGTCTTCGATGGTGATGCTTTTTCGTATGTGCCATGTCGTCCTATGAGATTCGGCCAACTGCTTCATCTATGAGTCTTCGGAGCCGAGTAACATATGCTTCAGGAGCAACTCGAAATCCGTTCATTCTTCTGATAGCTATCCGATTAGCCAAATTAGAGCCATCGACTTTGACAAGTCGCCAAAAATCCATGTTCGTACGTTTAGCATGAATTGTCCTTCGATTATCTGTGTCAGGTCTGTCCTTTCTCTCTTTATGTTTCATAAGTGCGATTGTACCACAGCATGCCTGTGCTGACAAGAAATGTACAAAATAGATTATTCTCTCCTGCGTGATACATAGCCAATTTCGGCTAATTGTGATGGGACTCTAAAATCAACTACAACGACATTGCTTCCGTTAGGAAGGATTTGAACCTCAGGTCCTTGTCCATTTGTTTGGCGAATTGCGCCTAAAAGTTTTAAAACCCCATTTGTCTGTGCTGATTCAGCATGTGAAAGTCTGGTCGGATACTCAGGATCATTGTAGTTTCTTCTACCCATATAAATATATTGAAAATATAATGAGCAGAGTATACGCCTCAGTAAAGGGATTGTAAAGTGGGGCAGGGGAGCAGGCAAATAAAGTGACCGGACGGCGAGGAAAGAATCCCCGCCGCCCGGTCGGAAGGCACCTGAGTTGCCCGGTTACCCTCCCAATGAGGGAGGGGCCGGGCTGGGTCAGGCGCCCATGCTCCGTGTAGACGCGCCCTTGGTCTGGGCAGCGGTGGTCGTCGTCCCCTTGGGGACGACTTCGAATTGCTTGCGACGCCCGCAGGCGTCACAGATGCCGTCGAAGCTCTGAGTCTTGCCACAAGACTTACAGCGATACGTCGTTGTGCCTTTATGGCACATTGAAGCCTCCGCCCTTGGACCTTTGCGCGAAGTTGCGCAGAGGATTTTGGGCCTACCAACACACTTACTTAAGTATGCTTGTACGCCCAAACCTGCGCAACCTTTTTTCTACAGGAACGTATGTAAATGTACACGGTGACGACACTCAGCTGATGAATGCAATCACGGTCACAGTAACAAAAAATAGGTCTTATTCAGACCTATAGTAAAGCATTATACAAGACGAGTTTTTATCTGTCAAGAACTTTTTTATGAGGAGAAATGGCGCAGGTTTTATTTCAAAAAAGTAGAAAATACTCGTGTGCCGGGAGAGGGGATCGAACCCTCATGGGATAAATCCCACTGGTTTTTGAGACCAGCCTGTATACCATTCCAGCACCCCGGCGAGGGTTGCAGTCGAGCAGTGCCTTATTATACCAATCAAGCCGAAAAATGGGTATACTACGTGGCATGGCAGACAGAACGATATCGGAGGGCATTCGCGCATGGTACAAACCCCTGGGCATGTCCTCGTATGATGTGATCCGGCGCATCAAGCGCCAGCTCGCTCTTCAAGGCATGACCAAGCCCAAAATCGGCCACGGAGGCACGCTCGATCCTCAGGCAGAGGGGGTGCTTGTCATCGCCATCGGGCGGGACTACACCCGACAGCTTGCACAGACGCTCAAGGGCACGACAAAAACCTACGAAGCCATCATCTATCTCGGCGCTCGCTCAGATACGGATGATCGTGAAGGGCCGATCACGCCGACCGATCCCGCGACTGTCCAGATCTACGCACGCGAGCAGACCACGACCCTTCCAGATCTCTCTCCCTTTCTCCATGGCTATGTACAAACCCCTCCGCGTCACAGCGCCCTCAAGATTTCGGGCAAGACGGCCTACGCCCGCACGCGGGCAGGGGAGGAGCTGGATATGTCTTCCAAAGCCCGCCACGTAGACATATATAGCCTCGCCATCACGGACTATTCATTTCCGTATCTGAGCATCACGGTGACATGTGGCTCGGGCACGTATATACGCTCACTTGCGAGGGATATTGGGGAGCATCTGGGCATCGGGGCGTATCTGTATGCGCTCAAACGCACGGCAGTGGGGGAGTTTACAGCGGATGAGGCGGTGAGGATAGAGGAGCTAGAGAGCTAGAAATCTAGAAAGCTAGAAATCTAGAGAGCTAGAAATTTAGAAAACTTGAAATCTAGAGAGCTAGTTACGAGGCTTTGCCATGCGTTCTCCTGACGTCACAGCAAACAAATCATCTACAACAGTCTGAATAACACGAGCATTTCCACGAAGCGAATCAGCACTGTCTTGACAGGCTGAACGTCCTTGATCAGGAAGTAAAAGTATCTGGATTTCATGTGCAAGGTGCGGTGCGATCTGGGCAAGTCGACGCTCAGGATCAGCGAGGAACTGAAGTGACCTCAGCATTGCCCCAAATCGCATATTGCCCTGGTTGCGTAGCACAGCCTCAGGTGTCAGCCCATAAAAACCAGATATTTCATTGACAACATCTGGAAATGCACCAATCCTATCTAGCACTCCTGCGATAGTACTTTTTTCTCCTTGAGAAGCTGATCCACCTGGAAATAGGAAGTAGTTAGGTTTCTTCGGCCGGCGGTTATCTTGAACAACGTCCAATTCTTTGTTGAGTCCACTGACAAAGATGTGTTGACGATCTGACAAATCAAAGCTAGTGAGTGAATTGACTCGCATGATATCTGCCCAGCGAAGGGGTTGACCATGACGTATAGGAGTTCGTTGTCCATGTCTATTTGGTTCAAAAGTAGCTTCAGCTAAGCTTGGAAGTCCATCATCATCTGATGAAGAAGGGGTTTTCGTAAAGGGCCATTTTTCTTGCCTTGGAGCTAAACCAGTTGGCATCTTGCCCATATTATACCACGCATTTTACATTTCAAGAGGCATTTTTATCTTCAAAAATATGGCGCGCATTCATTTCAAAAATTCTCTGCAAAATCGGGTATACTATCCACATGCTACCCGTACTTGTGGACTTGGGAATCGTGAAAATCTACACCGTGGGCATCTTTCTCATGCTCGCATTTTTCTGGGCAATGTTTTGGTTTTGGCGCAATGTGAAGCGCACCTCATTCAAAGAAGAAAGCATGTTTGATGCAGCATTTATCTCACTCGCAGGAGGGATGGTTTTTGCGCGAGGGACGTATATTATGCTTAATTATCAAGAATTTGGCCCACATATCTTAAAATACATCCTTATCAACGGCTACCCAGGCCTATCTATTATCGGGGGGTTGATCGGAGGCTTTGTGACGCTCCTATTGGTGACAAAATATACGAAGGATTCCTTTATGGAAGTTGTTGCATATGCCATACCATCTCTATTTTTAGCGCTGGGAATCGGTAAATTAGGAGCACTTCTGGGAGGCAATACGATTGGGGCTCAGACGAATTTTCCATTGGCAGTAAGCTATGTCGGATACGATGGTCCTCGACATATAGTGGCGCTCTATGAAGCGATACTCATGTTTATCGGTTTTTTTGTATCCCAAAAACTCATGCTGACATACCGCAGAGATACGATTGATGTTGGCTCACTGTTTAGTTTTTTCGTAATGTTCACCTCTCTGAATTTTATGGCGCTTGACTTCTTGAAAGATGATGTCCTATACTTACTCAGCTTTCGATTTAACGTCCTGATTCCGAGTATCTTATTTGTAAGTTTTGGGCTTCTTGAAGCTATAAAATACAAAGATTCATTGAAGAAAAGGTTACAAACATTAACGAAACGAAAATCACTATGACACACACATCTCATTTATCAGCAGAACAGCTCGCAGAATTAAAAATGTTACTTTTGCAAAATCTTCGTGATATTCCTGCCACTATTGACACGCTCGAAAAGCAAGATCCGTTTAAAGATCCTGACTATGTGTCAGACAATGCCTCCATCGACACGGACGTCCGTGAGCAGATGGAACATGAAAAGGTTGAGGCAGAAATTCTTGCACTTCGCAAAAAGCTTGAGTCGACGGAAATCGCTCTGCGTCGTATGGAAGAGGGGACATATGGCTTGGATGAGCATACGAATGAGCCTATCCCATTTGCCCGCTTGCAGATCATGCCTGAGGCGCGACACACGATCACGACGGAAAAACGCCTCGTCAAGTGATTGTAATCAGCCTCACTTTCTTGCTATGATGGGAGTATGTCTGACATCGAGCTCTCAGTGATTCTCAATCTTATTATCTTCATTGCGGTGCCATTTGTGGGGGGCTTGATCGCGACACGACTACGTATGCCTCGCATGATTGGCTACATCCTCTCGGGGATGGTGCTGGGCGTGGGCATTCATGGGCAGTCTGAGTCGTTTTTGCCTCTTTACGGCAATGCGGGTCTGATTCTCTTGCTCTTTACGGTTGGTTTGGAGGTCAACATCGAGACACTCCAGCGCTTCGGACGAAAGGTGACGGCGATCGGACTGTTGCAGATGGCGGTGACATGGGCCGTTTGTATCGGTGCGACGAAGCTTTTTGGTTTCGGGCTTGGGGAGGCGCTCGTGCTCGGATTTGCGTGTGCACTCTCATCAACCGCACTCGTCTCGAAATTCATCCAAGAAACAGGTGAGGAAAATTCACTTTTAGGCGGAATGAGCTTGGGAATTCTGCTCTTGCAGGATCTGGCTGTGATTCCTTTTATGATCGTCATGTCGTCAATTGGTGAGCAGGCAAGCCTCATGTCTGTCATATCCGCGGTTGGTATGTCTTTGGTGAAGTCGGGGGTAATCATTGGACTGATTTTTTTCCTTGCCTCAAAATTTGTCCCCATACTTTTGAGTAAGGTGGCATCCATTTCTCGTGAGCTCCTGAATTTATTGACGATTCTGTTTATTTTGCTCTTTGTCGGTCTCTTCACGGCATTGGGATTGTCACCAGCGATTGCAGCATTCGTAGCTGGAATTTTGATCGGGGGAACGCTGGAACATTATCAGATTTTCTCCCAAATGAGGCCCATGCGAGATATTTTCACCATTTTGTTTTTTGTATTCCTTGGCGCGACCATTGACATCGGAAGTTTGCTTCCCGTCCTTCCCAAAGCGCTCCTTTTTGCGACGCTGGTGATTGTCAGTAAAATCCTCATTACATCCTGTATCTTTATCTATTTTCGCTTTCATTCCAAGACAGCTTTTTCAAGTGGGATATTTCTTGCTCAGATAGGGGAGTTTGCGTTCGTTGTGTTGCATCAATCTTTTGGCGCACATATTGTCTCGCAAGAAACGTACCTGTTTGGAATTACCTCGACACTGTTGACGCTTGCCGCTTCTCCCATTTTGATGGATCATAAAGATACGCTCTACATCAAGCTTCGCACGTGGATGCGCGTCCATACGCCTTCACTTGAAAAGTATTTGTCCTACCGAGTTGATCGTGAGCCAGCGCATATTGACGCGCTCAGTCTGAAAAATCATGTGATTATCTGTGGGTACGGTCGTGTGGGTGTGTACATCGGACGCGCGCTGACGATGGCCCAAATTCCTTTTATCGCTATTGATTACAATTATCATCGCGTCGAGGAGCACCGTAAGAAGGGCATCACGATCATTTATGGTGATCCAACTGACATTGATATCCTTGATTTTGCACAAGCTGAGTACGCTACAGCCGTGATCTCGGCTGTTCCCGATGCATTTTCGCAGGAGATGATTATCCTCAATGCAAAACGCCTCAATCCGAGCGTGACTATCCTGACGCGGGTGTCACTTGAGAAGCATCAGAAGCGCATGAAAGACCTTGGGGCCGAGATCGTAATCCAGCCTGAATTTGAGGCCGCACTGTCCATCGTGAAAAAAGTGCTCATCGGATTCAATATCCCTGAAAAAGATATTGTCGGCAAAATCAAACGTTTGAAGTTGGAGCATGGGATGGCCTAAATAGCCTATGTCACGACGCGGATCGGGTCGAGGAACACGCATGGTGGGGATCGGATATGTGTTTTTAGGCTTATTGTCCGTCTATCTGCTCTTTGTCACGGTACGAAGCTTGCGCCAATCTGCGCTCATGCAAAAGCGAGATCGGATCAACATCGTCATGTATGGGCCAGAGCCCGTGCTCATATCCGTTGGACTTACTGATGGCGTGCATTATGTCATTCCATTTTCACACGAAGATAGCGTGACCGTCCCTGGTGGATATGGTAGATATCGAGTTGGGGCTCTGGGAAAGCTTGCACATCTTGAAAAAGATCCTGAGCTTATTACTCGAACATTTTCATCCATGATATCTGCATATGTGGATTACTCTATAGCCCCAAAGGACACGCGGATCTATTCAAAAACATCACACGAGCAACCAGCGTTTGATGCATTGACTGTCATGAAGCAGGTATTTTCATCTCACTACACGTTTGACGGAAACGTTTTTGACAAGCTCTATCTAGTCTATACGCTCGCGCAGTACCGTGCACAGGATTTTGCTGTCCTGAAGGGGACATTCAAAGAGGACGCACAGGGAGATGTGATCTTTTCAGAGAAGCGTTTTTTGAAAAAATATCGCGGATTTTTTTATCACCAGTCTCTTCGAGATGAAGCAGAGGAGATTCGGCTTGTGTATGTGTCGTATTCAAGCGCAGTGACGCTTGCGCGCATCATTGAGGGGCAAGGCGTGCGTGTGGTTGATCTGACAGAAGACAGTCACATCAGTCCGCCACAGGGATGTCGCGTGACCACGTCAAAAGAGGAGTTGACCAAAACCGTTCACTATCTTGCAAATATATTTGGATGTTCAACGCATATGGGGAAGGTAGAAGGGGCTGATATAGAAGTGATCCTCGGTGCTCGATTGTCGGATAAGTGGGAGTAGTAGGAATCTAGTGATCTAGTAACCTAGAAATCTAGAAGGGGCAAGAGTTTTTTAGATCAACAGATCACTAGATCACCAGATCACTAGATTTCTATTTTACATATCCTCTTCGTCACCGTCGTCATCGTCTTCTTCAAGCTCACTCAGATATTCCAGGTCATCATCCTCGTCATCTTCGTGTGTTCTAGCAAGCTCATCGAGATCTTCGACATCATCTTCGTCAAAAATTTCGTTTCCATCCTCATCATGCTGTTGCTGTGAATCATCAGAAGAGACCGTTTGCCCATCATGAAAGTGCATGATTTTCTTCAAATCATCTTGGATATTTTCAGGAAATGAAATGTAGTGTTTTACTTTCGCTCCTTTGACTGTTTCTTTGATAAAGACATCGACGGAATTTTTTGTCGCCGCCTTGATAATTGTGTCGTATTCCGTTTTTGCTTCTATGAAGAAGGCAAGGCGCTTGGAAATGTCGTCAGGAAGACAGCCAATATAGTCACCCTTTTTATTGCGAACCTCGATGCGTCGCTTCTTGGACTTCAAAAAAACATGCTCACCAATTTTGAGCATCGCAAGCACATCAGCCTGGCCGATGTTGGACAATGTCACGATACGTGTACGACCTTCTGTGTGCATAAACGTCTCCGGCGACAACGAAACCTGAATATCTTCGTGGGAATAGTTTGAACCTTTTTTCAATAAAATGTTAAGCTTGTCTACATTATTTTGGGCGATGACGTTGACAGGGTCTATCTCAAGCGCTTTCTTGTACTGCGCCTTTGCTTCCTTGAGGTTGCTCACGTGCATATACGCGAAGCCAAGCCCCAAATAGGCATCTATGTAGGTCGGATCAAGTGCGATAATCTCAAGATTGAGGGTAATTGCTGTCTCCCAATTCTGTTTCAATGCCGCTTCAACCGCTTGATTATGAAGTTTTTCGATTTTAATTTCCATGTGTTTGGTGCGAGCCGGACGATCCTAAACTGAATCTGTAGTATAATGAGATCAGAATTTTTTGTCAACTCGCAATATATATCTATGGCAGGGCACTCAAAATGGGCAAACATTAAACACAAAAAAGAGGCAAAAGATGCTCAGCGAAGCAATATCTTTGCAAAAATGTCACGTCTGGTGACCACCGCTGTGCAAGAAGGAGGAGGGATTGGTGATCCAGAAAAAAATCTGAAACTCCGCCTTGCTGTCGAACGCGCACGCTCATTTAACATGCCCAAAGACACGATCCAGCGTGCAATAGACAAGGGGCTGGGCACAGGCGCATTGCAGATGAAAGAGCTGGTGTATGAGGGGTTTGGACCGGGTGGGTCAGCCTTGATGATTACGGCTATCACAGATAAATCTACTCGAACGATCTCTGAAATCAAGCAGATCCTAGACAAAAATGGTGGCAAGATTGCCTCACCTAACGCTGTATCTCATCTTTTCGTCCAATGTGGCTATGTTGAAATTGCACGAATGGCAATGACGGAAGAGCAAGCCTATGATTTGTTTGATACGCTTGAAGGGATAGATATGGAGGAAGATGACGAAGCCTATATATTTTTTATTCCCTTTGCTCAAGCTGGGAAAGTGCAACAGGTTCTACGCTCTGCCGGAATCCAAAGCGCTCCAAGGGTACTTGACATCATCTACAAACCACTCAGTCCTATAGAAATCGATGCAACCATGATGGAAAAAGTTGAACACCTTGTTGACAAGCTTGAAAACAATGATGATGTGCAGAACGTCTACACAAATGTTTACACTGCTGTAATATAACTATATGCAACTCACACGCACGCGCAAATTTTTTATGAAGATAGGGAAGCGCCAGCGATTCATACTCGCGACCTTTCTTCTCGCCCTGTTTTACATGTGTGGCACGTTTTTCAGCATCGAGCAGGCATTTTTTATAGTCCCGCTATTAGCATGTGGCGTATATCTGTTGACGTACGGCGCTTTGCTAGAGGGGATACACAAGCACGAACGAGTGATGCTTTTCATCCCGACCATATATTTTTCAATCGTCCTGTACCTCTTTTACTTTTTTGTCCCACAACGTTGGCTGACGCGATTGCCCTTTATGACAATCTATATCGTCTCAATGTATGCACTTTTGCTGTGTCAGAACATATTCAATGTTGGAGTATCTAAGAGTATTCAGCTCTTTCGAGCAGCGTTTTCTGTCAATTATCTCTTTTTGACCATTTGTTCCTTTTTGGCATATAGCTTGATCGCATCTCTGCGCCTGCATAGTGTCGTCAATGGGGTATTGATTGTTGTGGTAAGCTTTCCGCTTGTATTGCACATGCTATGGTCAGTTGATCCCACGGACATTGTTGAGCGTGAACGTCTCCACAACGCAAGTTTACTTAGCCTCATTATCGGTGAAATAGGGGTGCTCTTGTCATTTATGCCTGTCAATCAGTCAATTTTTGCGCTCACTTTGACCTCACTTTTTTACGCTGTGACGGGAATTTTACAGCTCCACATGCAAGATATATTGTTTAAAGAACGGGTGAGGGAGTATTTATTTGTCCTAGTCAGCGCGGTCGTTGTGCTGTTTCTGACAATTGGATGGTAAATATCCATGTTAGACAGGGGAGGTGAAGAACATATGCAAAAGAAAACATCAGAAGACACGTACTCATATTCAGGCTGGTTGAACTCAGATAAGCTCATCAAGCGATCATTTGCCGTACTCGGGCACTATTTATTTGCGCAAGTTGCGATTGGGGTGATTATAGGTCTTGTTGTGGTTGTGTGGATACTCATCGGCACAGCGCTTGGGTTTTCAATGGGAAAATAATCAGCGCTTCCTAGCCTCAAAAAAAGATACGATACCCAGGAGTAGAGGAGTGGGGAAGTAGCAAAACTCACGGACGTGCGTTTTGTATACTATCCGGGAGTATGTCCTATAGTATTTTTATAAAAAAGTATTATGTACCAAACTGTTGACCTCAAATTGTCTGAATTTCCGAACGTAACTGTATCAAATCGGATCGTTGCAACAGGCTCCTTTACTTCGTGTTAGCACCCATGTGGATAACTGCTAACGCGCCAAAACACATGTTTTAGTCTCAAATTATTCAAAATAGACTATCCTGACAGGCCAAATGTAAACATTTGATGGCACCCCAAAGTCCTCTCAGAAGTGAAGCCCTCTCAGGGTGAATATATCGCGATAAGCTGGTACGAAAGGAGTGCTGTTCGCACAAGTGAAAGTACAAACATGTACCACAAATAACCAGAACAGTGTGATGACTCCTTCATATGTTCCGCATATATGGAATTTCCGTATAAGTCATTTTTAGTGGTATCTGTCTGCGGGGAAAGCTCATTATGTAACGTCGTAAATTATATCTTTTACGACGTCTCGGTTGGAAGACTGGAAGAGTGGAGTGATTTTAATATCATTATGTGTTGGTACAAAATCTGCTTGTGCTCCCCTGTCTGCACCGCCAGCTCCTGAGCTGATCTTCCTGTGTTCTCCGTTTAGATGTGTCCTGTTTTTTATGCGCATTTATATATTATAGTCCGTTTACTGGGTTCAAATAGCTTGGTACAAAGCTCCCTTTTGCCTTCCCTCTCGCCTACTTTCTCGGTAGGTGGGGGCTCATTTTATGCTGGCTACGCTCATTTTGAGGCTATCTATCATGCGTGTGGCGACTATTTGAGGCTAAAAATAGCTGAGCCCTCACCAAATGCCCTAGAAATATCATAAGGCATAGATATACGTCATCATCCATAAAACTCGCATTAAGAGGCTTTTATGAGGGCTGATATGAAGGTCACAGACGAACAAATTGAAAAGAGGAAATCACATCGTAATTTGCTACAATGAAGACTTATGAAGCATATTCCAGTCGATGACCTTCCAAGATCTGCTCGGAAGGGGATGGCCAGACGCACCTCTGCATCGACTGCAGGCTTGAAACGAGGATCGTTTGGAGCATACCTCACACCAACTCAGCGAAAGCAATTTTTGTATGGGATTGGATTGTTGATCTTTATCGTCGGATTGTTGTTTGTTGCGCGAGTAAACACACTGTATTCACGTATCAGTACGCGATCGGGTATTGACGCGTCTCCTATTCCAAAAGAGAAAAAGGTTTTTAATCTCCTTGTGATGGGGTATGGTGGACCCGGACATGATGGGGCATATCTGACTGACACGATGATGTTTGCTTCAATTGATACTGAACATAAGCGGGTGACGCTTGTCTCAATCCCGCGTGACACGTGGGTGCGAATTCCGACAACATCAGGTGATGAGTTTGCCCGCAAGATCAATTCTGTTTATCAGACGGGGCTGTTTCGTAAAAATTATCCTGATGTACCGAAAAAATATGATGGTGTTGCGGGTGCGGGAATATTGCTCAAAGAAACAGTCAAAGATATTATTGGCCAGCCAATTGATAATTATGTGGCCGTCGATTTCAGCGGGTTTAAGCAGGTTGTGGACACATTAGGTGGCGTTGAAGTTACTGTGGAGCGCTCATTTACAGATCCACTGTACCCCATTGATGGTAAAGAATCTGACTTGTGTGGTCTTGCTCAAGATGATCTTGTTGGTTTTGAAGAAAAGGAGAAAATCGCGACTGAAAGCCCTGAACTTGCCTATCCGTGTCGCTATGAATTGCTTCATTTTGATGCAGGTGCGCAGACGATGGACGGAGAGACCGCGCTGAAATTTGTCCGATCACGACATTCCCCAGAAGATGGCGGTGACTTCAATCGAGCTCGCCGACAGCAACTGTTTATCGAAGCATTGCGAGATCGCGTCTTGAGCATCGGATTTTTGCCCAAGATTCCTTCCCTACTCAATGATCTTGAAAATAATGTGCGTACGGATATGTCAATCGAGCTTATTCAACGACTCCTGAAGGAAGCTCCTCACGTGAAAAGCTATACGATCAATCAGATCGTTCTGACAACAGATAACTACATGGTTGATGGTTATTCAGATGATGGCCAGTACATTCTTACCTCCAAAGATGGTAACTTTATCTGGACGTCGCTTAAGCGGGATATGAAAATTTATCTTGCTGGTAAGACCCCGGTGACACCAGTTCCTACGCTCAAAGTGAGCCCAGTTGTCACGAGGAAGCACTAATATGAGCATGCCTATCCAGCAGAAGCGAGTCCTGATGGTCCTGTGCGCGTTTGTGTTGCTTGCAGGGACGTATTCTCTCATTTTTGGACCGTTGCATGAATATCTTACATCTCAAGGATCGCAGTCGCAGGTGGTGTACACGCAACCAGAACCAACGCCCTCCCCTGCACAATCACTGGATATAGCGCAATTACTTGGAAGTATTGCGCCTGAAATTTCTCGTCAAGATCTCCTGCACAAAATATACACTGGCCTATCCGATCAGGCTGTTGTGCATGAAGATGGGGCGTATAACTGTTCGTTTGATAAAGGGGCGCTGAAAGTGTCAGGTGATGCGCAATCAATGCACGTCGTGAGTAAAGAGCTTGGGGAAGTCATGATCGATATGCAGGAGACGCGCGTACGGGTGTCTGAGGAGAAGACATTTTCGATCTTGACGGACAAAGATCCAATTCATCCAGATATGCTTCACGGGATGATTCTTCATGAGCTTGAACAGTATGAAAAGGCAGTCCCAACAAGCTGTGGGATCAAATAATATCGCTATACGATACTTTTTTGTACTGTCCATGATCGAGCTTCACATCATCAAGGTTGAGCTTCCCTATGCGGGTACGAATGAGCCTCACAACCTCGATATCGAGTGAGCCAAGCATACGTCGAATCTGTCTGTTTCTCCCCTCCCGGAGCGTTATGACGATCTCAACCATGCGTGGACGTAGCCACTTGATAAAGGTGATATCGGCTGGAAGTGTGCGCTTCCCTTCAATTTTAACGCCTTTTGCAAGTCGACCAAGATAGCTTTTGAGCGTGTCTTCTGTCATTGTTTGGGGAAGATGGCAGTGAACGGTGTATGTCTTGGGAATATGCGTGCTGGGATGCGTCAATGTATATGCCAAATCGCCATCGTTCGTCAGAATGAGGAGTCCCTCAGACTCTTTATCCAGCCTTCCCACCGGAAAGACGCGAGGCTTTGCAGGGATCAATTTGCGAACGATCGGATCGCGACCTTGAGGGCGCAGGGACGTGACAAACCCTCGTGGTTTGTAGAGGACATAGATCACCGTTTCCTCAGCCGTCGTGAGCATCTCCCACTCCCCTTTTGGATTGAGGTAGCTGATAGCATCTGTGCGCGGATCGATACGAACCCCTGGTTCAGTGAGGATAGCTCCATTGAGCATAATTTTTTTGCGCGTAATAAGTTCGTCTGCACCTCGTCGTGAGGCTATCCCCGCTTGTGCAAGAAACACATTGATGCGCATACCATGCTGGGGGTTAGATGGTGTCATCGTCTGGAGCTGATTGTGGTGAATTTTTTGCGCGGTCATTTTTATCAAAGGAAAGAGTTACTTCCTGAATGTCATGCTCAATTTTTTGTAATTTTTGTTTGAGAAATGAGGCCAGCTCATGCCCTTTTTTGAGCTGTGGAATGCTCTGTTCCAGATCACTAGCCCCTCTTTCAAGGGCCTGGGTTATCTTCTCAAGTTCATCAAAAGCATCTTTGAGTGTTGGTTCAGTGTGTTTGGTCATGATGTATGAGGATGTTACTTTTTTTGGTGAATGCTACGTGTTTTGCTGGGCAGATGTAACATTCGAGTATATTGTACCATCTTGTACGTGTGTGACGACGGATAATCCAGCTGGAGCCTCAGAGATACTTCTTATGAGTGTACCATTGGCAGTGCGCGTGATGCTGTAGCCTTTTGCCAAGATGGTATGTGGATCAAGTGAGCTCAGAAGTCTGACCAAGTGGGCGTGGTGCTCGTTGGCTTGCTTCAAGCGCTGGGTGAGTGTGGTTTGAGTTGAATAAAAGGCGTCGATTCGGGCCCTCATAGTGTTGATTGTCGTCATCAGCGCATGCGCGAGACGGGTTTGCGCTTGATGTGCGATATGTTGCTTCATCGTTAAGTCTGTCATGACAGCCCGATCCATTCGCATGGTAAGCATATGGATATGTTGAAGCACTGCTTCCCGCTCGCGCACGAGCAGTTCTGCGGAATTTGAGGGCGTCGAGGCGCGTACATCTGCAACAAGATCCGCAAGGGATGTGTCTCCTTCGTGCCCAATGCCCGTGATCGTGGGAATGGTGCTTGCAAAAATCGCCCGTGCAACAGCCTCATCGTTGAATGCTTGTAAGTCTTCTTGCGATCCCCCACCCCGGCAGATGATCAGCGCATCCAGATCTGGGTGGTGGCGATTGAAATACTGTATGGCCTGGCAGATCAACGCAGGCGATGCTTCGCCTTGAACTTGGACAGGTGCAAAAAGGATGGAGATGCCTCCCATGCGATGTGCAAGTACTTTGACGAAATCGTTGTAGGCCTGCGAATGTTTTGCTGTGATGAGGCCAATTTTCTGCGGAAATGGAGGGAGTTCTCGCTTGCGAGATACGTCAAAGAGCCCCTCAGTTTCAAGCTGTTTTTTCAATTTTTCGAAGGCTTGTTTGTGAGCCCCCTCCCCTGCTGGGACTATGCGGGATGCTGAAATGCTCAATGTCCCATAGGGCGCGTATGTTCGGGCAATGCCCGAAACATGAACTCTCATTCCCGTATCAAGGCCCTTCCAGTTG
Source organism: uncultured Gammaproteobacteria bacterium (assembly GCA_964477065.1). Taxonomy (GTDB): domain Bacteria; phylum Patescibacteriota; class Microgenomatia; order UBA1406; family HO2-37-13b; genus 2-02-FULL-43-11-A. Next base: position 6,821 of record CAYZCU010000012.1, on the reverse strand, counting down.
TTGATCTCCCATTGTGTAGCAAAGAGTTTGATCACTGAAGAGGCATCTTTGATGGTGATGTAGAGCCACTGTGTTCCGCTGGGCTTAAGCTCGCTAATCTCCCCCTCGATAGTCATTTCGCCTAGGAGGGCGAGGTGCATGTTGAGCATCTCGTGAAGTTCCGTGACGGAAAAGATGGGTGTGATTTCGGCCATGGTTCAGTATACAACATCGGGTGTGCAACATCGGGACGGGCGCGAGCCTGCGCCTCCGTACAAATGAGCGTAGGACGTGAAATGGTGTTTTCGAGCTGATGCCAAGGTCCGGAACTGGCTCTGCGGCGCTCTACTGCTTCTTGAAGGGTGAGGATTTTTTCATATATCGCTGGCTTGTTCCAACAGCCTGTTTGGAGGGACTTTGTCAAGTCCTACGCTCAAAATTCCTCCCGATGTTGCACACCCGATGTTGTATACTGGTTCTATGATCCCGAAATCACACACGCGCTCACAGCGCGGGGAGATTGCAACAATCCTTACTGCCATCGCTGTTGTCGTTTTGACCGTTGGTGTGGCTTTGGGTGTGACTCGACTTAAAGCTCCTCAGCGCGAGGCGACGCGCTCTGAAGCCCAAATCCCAGGCACGGGCACAGGATCAGGCTCTCAAAATCCCTCTGACAACTCCCCCGCTTCCCCACCGGAAGGATCGTGTACGTATCAGTCATTTACGCACGTCTACAAGGAAGCTGAGCCAATTTTCTTTGCACCGACGGAGATTGGGCAAATGAGAGTCGTCAATGATCGAGGTGGCGCGTTGGTACTTGATGAAAATGATCGTTCGCAAAGGCATTACCTTAATGGGGAGTTTCCCTTTGATCCTGAGCGCAAGACAAATTACGCAGAAAATGATCCCGCCTCACTTTCTCTTGAGGGGTATGACAGGACGCAGTGGAAGGTCAAAAGCGTTTTTTGTACGAATCGCGGTATAAAAGGCTGTCCCGAGCAATCTGTTATTGATGCGCTCAATCAGCGCATTGCATCAGGGCTTGAGGATGGCTCGCGGATTGAAGGATTTCGGGTGAATTGTGGGGTTGATGTGACGTACGGGTGGGTTTTGACAAACAGTCCATCGACACTCTCACCAGCACCAACACCAGCCCCAACCACCGTGCCCACCCAAACTTCCTGCCCATATACCTCAACATCGCATGTCTACAAAGGTTCAAAGGGCACTCCCCTTCCCTTAGCTGAGCTTGGAGGCACTGTTCTTACGGTGACGAATGATCGAAACAATGTACTTCAGCTGAATCAAAATGGCTTATCAACAAACTCGTTTACAATTGATCCGATGCCGTTTGATCCCACAGGAACGTCGTATTATCCGCAAGGAGCGCAGGCTTCTGTGACGCTGGGGAAACTTCCCGAGGGCTATGCGGTCAAGAGTGTTTTTTGTGATCAGGCTCCGGGCTCAACACGTGGGTGTCCCCTCCCCGATGATCTTGACCGTATGAACAACGCAATTGCACAAAACTCGTCAAATGGCCTCAAAATTGACAATTTTCGTATTGACTGCAATGTCAACACAACCTATGGATGGATTGTCGAGCCTGCCACATCAGGCGTTGGTAGCATGGAGGTTCGTGTGGAGGCGCTGAATTATCCGCAAAATACACCTATCTGGGACAAAGATGATATCGCTTCAAATAAACCTGGTTCATGTACTCGCCAGCAGACTGGAGAGCAAAGGCCACTCTATCTGAGCCCATTCAAGCTCAAAGCTACGTGCGAGTCAGGACCATGCAAAGGCAAGAAATATGATCCTATTCAAGTTGGAAAGCGTGAAGGGCATGCAAATTTCGAAGATCTGGCTCCAGGAAATTATTCAGTGAGCATAAGTGGTATATCAGATCGAGGATATGAGCTGTGGGATCGATGTGACAATGCAGAGTGGAAGGTTGAAGCTGGAAAGAAGAATCAACTTCCTATTCTATTTCTCGTCAATAAAAAGGATGGAGTCTATGATGAACAGCCAACTGAAAAGACGTGTAAGGATGCCGGCGGTGTACCAAATCTTGTTGAAGGTTTGAGCGGAAATGTGTGCTACTACAAAGATGGGAAAGAGCCAGATCCGACGCCAGGACCGACAGATAGTCCTGATCCAAAGTCAAGCTGTGAGGCGCTCGAAGATGGCAGTGATGGCATCTGCGTGGAAGTGATCAATAAAAATTCTAAGATCAAATCTGCTCAAATCTTCCCTAATCCCCTGATCCAGAGCGGACAATCAGAGCAAACGTTTATTTTTAATGGTTCGCAGGAAAAACGTATCGTTCGTTTCAAAGCTCCGATCAATACATACCAGGTATATGTGCGCAATGTCGCATTTATCGACGGCGGGACGTACAAAGCCTACGCTACGTCGTGTGCAGGTGGTCGTGTGGAAAATGATCCCGCTGGAGGTGGTGTCGCAGGGTCTCAGGTGTGTATCATGCGAGCCTCAAAGAATGCGCGAGTGACGTATGAGCTCACGACAGCAGATGGCAAAGAGCCCGATCCGACGCCAGATCCAGATCCGGATAAGCATACAATTGGGAAATGTGTATATATTACCTCAGAAGGGCATAATTGTAGCTTAGCTAAATTGAGTGTGTCATTTGGGGATCTTGGAGATGATGTTGTTAAAAAAATGTCTGCAATTTGTCATAATGAGTCTGGAGGTCGAATATCTGCACCACGTAAGGCATGTTTGCATCTAGGCGATAAATGTAGTGGTAACTACACAAAACGAGATGAAAACGGTAATGCCTGTCATACATACGAATATTCTCTTGGGTTGTTGCAAGTCAACATGATAATGAAGGTAACTGACGCCAGAGGTAATAGCTACGGTCCATGTGTTGAGCCTAAATATGCTTCATTCAAACAGTATCAAAATCTACCAGTGAAAACAAAAGGGCCTATCTGTACTGAAAATGCAAATACACAAGCTTGTGTCAATCAAGTCTTAAACGTAGATAACAATCTGAGCATAGCACGTGCGAAATATAATTCAGCCGGATATCTCCCATGGTGTCACACTGCATATATGTGCGGATACATAACGTGCGAACAGTATAAAAGTTGCAGCGGTGGTGCTGCCTGCCCAGCAAGATGAACACTATAAAGAAGATGTCTTATGTAGCAATTCTGCTCTGTATAGGTTTCATAACACATTCACATTATGTCTATGCCGTATCTCTCAAAAGTGATCAGATGTCAATCAACAATATACCTTTCAAAAATATACTCGGTGATAACTTGTCTGAAAAAAGTATAAAGTTTGGTTCAAGTCGTGTTGCTGATATGACTTTTTATCCAGATACACAGGAATTTGGGATTGTTCTCACAGGTGATTCATATACAGCTGATAAAATTCAAGCTGAAAAGGATATTATTCGTGAACTTGAAGTCACGAAAAATGAAGCCTGCCTCCTTCCCATTAATATTGTTGCTCCAGCCCAAACATATGGGGCTCTAGATGAGTTAACTGCCTCCCCCACCTTCTGCTCCTCCCCTGCCCAACAAGATCTCAATGACGATTCAGTCGTCAACGGTGTTGATTTTGGTCAGTGTATCGCTGATTATGAGACATCAGACGAGGCAGAAAGTGCGTTTGATCGCTTGACGAAGCGTGAGGTTGTGAAGCTCAGTACAGGACAGTCTTTGGAAAGCTTATATGAGCTTGATCTGCCGTGTGATTTCAATGTCAATCGTCATATAGATGCGCTTGATCTGTCCACGGTCATAGAAGCAATCAAGCAATCGTCTGCACGCCAGAAATAGCCTATATGTCTGGTCAGAGACCTATTCTGCAGGCGTTTCTTTGAGAGAATCAATGTAGCTTTGCAGTTGCGTCATTTCGTCATCTGAAGCTGGTTTGGCAGGTTGTGATGGCTGATCTGTCGGCTGGGTTGCATCATCGGGTTCTTGTGAAGGCTCACTCCCCTCCCCGATCAGATCTGCGTAGATACCTTCAAGTTCATCAGCGCGGTGTTCCTCTTCAACTGCTTCCAATTCAAGCGAAAGATTTTCCAAAATATCTGCTTCCTTCAACAAAACATCAGCTGAAATGGCGAGGTTTTCATTGTGCATCTCAGCAACATCTGCAACAGCATGAATGAGCTCATCAGTCACCTCAGGCGCATCATGTACCATTGTGACAAGCACATGTTCCAGATCAGGTTCAAAACCAGCATCTTTGATGCGTGCAATAAATTCGTCTTTCGTCAGTGGTGTGGTCATATAATGTTTTGATTAAGTGGATGGTCAGTTGGTAATGCTGATGCTGGTGGAGGTAGTTTTTCGTTGTTAAGAATAACTGCCTTTTCAAATGGTGAGAGTTGTTCAAATCGAGGGTCAGAGCTTGAAGTGACAGGTCCAGTTGGAAATGCCTCCGGTTTGTCGGCTTGTGGCTGATCGGCGTTTGGTTTGATACGTTGCGCAAGTTCATAAAAACTTGGCGTGGAAAGAGGATTATTAGGAGCAGGCTCTGTGGATGCCAAATCACGTATTCCAAAAAGTGCGCGCTGATTATTAAAAAGTCTTGTTAGGACTGGAAGAGCGTCACGGCGCTTCTTTTTCGCAAGTGCTTCAAGATTAACCCCTTTTTTCTCAAGACCATTATATGTATCAATTGAAAGATCTTCCAATTTTCTCAGAATATCAATCGCAATGCTCGCACCTGTTTGAACGGCATCTATGCCAGCACGAACAGTGCGTGCATCTTTGGCAATGTTGTCCATAAGCCGAGATTGGGTGATGTTATGAGCGATGTGGACTATATCAATGGTATCTTGGAGCCTATTTCGTATGCCTCTGGCAGTCATCATGGCAAGCTCCATAGCATTGCGGGCTGTTGTTTTGATCCCTGACTCGACTGCGGATGCAGTCTTGATAGCCTCATCAAGGGGGACAAATGATCGGTCCCCTATGCGAATAGGCGTCGCAATCATCAGTTCAAGGCCTCTTTGAGCTACGGAAAATGGGATATCGATGACCTCGCGCGTTGTCTCGACGGCGATGTCAGTTACTTGTTCTCGGATGGTTGGGCTATCGCGCAATCCGACTAACAGTGCATGCGTGTCTTCAATCGGTTTAGTTACGACTTGGCCTTTCTCAATAAGCACTGTTGTTATCTTCGATAGTGCGCTTTTGGCTCTGTCTTTTGCGCGGATCAGCCGATCGAAAACACTCCCCTCCCCTTTCACTTCTTTCCCATGTTCGCGAGCTTGTTGAAGTGCATCTTTCATACGTTGACGCTGAGCTGGTTGAGAGTCGAAGGTTGGCTGTGGTTGAGTGAGTTGATCTGGTTCTTGGGAAGGGATTATTGGGGCAGGCTCGGGTGCGGGCACTGGAGTCTGCGGTAGATCTGATGTTTTGCCAGATTGCTTGTCCCAAAAGGCTCTATCTTCAGCTGACATGGCGAAAGGATCACTCGCTGGTTGTTCTACAGATGGTGGAGCAAGATCTTCTGCAGGTTCAGGATGCCCTACCGGTGCGGGATCTTCTGTCGGTGTGGGTTCTTCTACTGGTTTAGATTCCTCTGCCGGTGCATGTGCTCTAGTAAATGTTGGAAATTCTGGCCATATATGCTTTTTTACATCAGGGGGTGTAGTACCATCCATCTGACGACGAATCTCATCGTAATTATTGCCATCCATATATTGATTCTATGCTAAATAGCATACCAAGTCAAGCAAAAATCAGCCTACCAATGCTTCGCGCGCGGATTATTTTAGAAAATGAATTGTGAACGGATATGAATAAAACTTTCCTTCATTTGCCATCAGAGCACCACGAATGACAAGCACGATATGAAGCACCATGAGCGCTATGATTAACGGCACACCAACCAGCATAAACACGAGCACAAAGGCCACAATTCCATAAATCGTCATCGAAATTTGGAAATTCATAACCTCTTTCCCATGTGCATCAAGCGCAGGAACCTCCCCCTTCTTCAACTGCCAAATCAAAAACGGCAGGATCAAATGCCCAAATGGAAACACATACATCGCTAAACCACTCAGATGGCAGAGCATCAGCTCTGTGTATGTTTTTTGGGATTTAGAAGCTGTTCTTTTTTTATTCGGCGCAGGTGTTTTTGATTGTGTTTTTTTTGGCATATCAAAAGTATATCAGATACTGTTATGTTGGGAGGTGCTCAATGGTCTGGATCGTGATGTTAATTAATCCTATCCAATGTTTCAAACTTTTCACGATACTTAGCTGGCTTATCAACAGGAACGTCCTGACTGAATTGAGACGAATTCCAATAAATAGTTTTGAGGCTCTTGAGACTTACTGCTTTGAAAGTGACTTCGCTAAAACGTAGCTCTTCAAAGTCATCGGGTAGATCCTTTTGCCAGAATTCAATCGCGTCTATTTCTATTTTCAAGTCATCTCGAGAAATTAAAATAGAGTGCCATTTTTTTGAGTAGGTATATTCAATAGAGCTTTTGGCAAGAAGTTTCATGATTGTTTCAAAAAATTTCTCTGGAACCAGAAGGTCAATGTCGTCTACTGTGAGTTGGTTGTCTTGAGTATAGCCAAAAAATACGAGACTTCCGTAGGCGATAGGTCTTATCCCAGCTTCTTCACATATCTTTAATACATCACGTGCAAAAAGAATTAAGTCTTGAAATTTCTCAGCATTTGAAGGAAGTTTATCTATGTTAATCATTGATACATGCTTTTGAGATTATCTAACCGTATCAGGCGTTCATTATTCATCTAAATCGCTGATGTCAACAATTTGGCGGAGCATGTTGGTCTGGTACCCCAGCGTCCTTATAGCTCTGTCTCATTTTA
>CAYZCU010000011.1:10576-26329 GCA_964477065.1 uncultured Gammaproteobacteria bacterium | reverse complement strand
ATATTTGGATTCATAAACCCAATCACCCGTGCTTTTTGGTATGCCTTCATAAAAAACCACAGGACAGGCATACACAGTGCACCAATCGCACCAACTTTGGCAACTGCTTGTGTAGATAATCCTGAAAAATAATACATTGTCACAAATGTCACCAGGTAAATAAGCGCACTACTCAAATTTGGCTGTAAGAAAACAAGGATAAAAGGAAAACCAAAGAGTCCGACGGCTATGAGCGTCTTTCGAGGAGTGTATCTATCCGCCGAACTCAGGACAGAAGCAAGTGATAAAATTAAAATGGGTTTGAAAAACTCAGAGGTTTGAAAGCGAAATGAAAAAATTGGTATCCAGCGTGTTGAACCAACATCTCGTGACCCGAATGCAAAAGTGAGTATAAATAAGCAGATGAAAACACAGTAGAGGAGCTTGTAGTTTTGCTCCAAGAGTGGAATCCGTGATCGACACGTGATAATAAATCCTGCCCACCCTATGACAACATAGATAAGGTAGTTCGTAACCAGCGCAGGTTTGATTCCAAGGATATTAAAGAACCCGAAAACACACAAACCACTTAGGGATGCAAGTATCCATAAGTCAATCTTTTTCATACATTAGTTTGCACTTTTTTCAATATGAAGTGTATCCCCTTTCGACAATGAGGTAGCCATGACTTTCTTTTGAATATACTCAGCGAAACTTTCTGGATACGCAGGCAGTGTCAGTACTATATGGTCATTTTGATGCAAGCCAAGTTTCTGACGCTCCTGCTGAACCATACGAATGATTTCACGAGCTTCACCCTCCGCTTGGAGCTCTGGGGTGATAGTGGTGTCAAACGTCACTGTGATGTCAGTAGCCTTTTCATCTATCTGGACCTCACATCCCTTCACATTCAGCTCATCTGTGACCAAGTTCCACAAAGGGCTATCTGATGGAAGTGCGCTACCCGTCGGCAGTATGACGGTAAGTGATGCGAGAGGCTGTTTCACCTTGATACCAGCTTCACGTCGGACTCTGTTGCCCACTTCACACACTTTACGGATAGTTTGCATACTCTCAATGATCTTTTCATCAACAGGCTCATCATGCTGTGGCCACTGAGCAAGGTGCACTGACTCCTCACCTGTCAGATTGTGGTATATGTCATCCGTGATAAAAGGCATGATTGGGGAAAGCACAACCATAAGCTCAACAAGCACATAATGGAGAGTCTCATAGAATGACTTTTTATCAGCTTCATCATCCGATCCTGACCAGACACGATCACGGCTACGTCGAATATACCAGGTTGATATGTCATTAATCAGATCCTCAGCAAGTACTGTCACAGTTCGTGCGTCATAGGCAAGAAGGGCTTTTTGTGATCCCTCAACCATCTCATGAAGTCTCTGGATGATCCATTCATCCAGCTGTGACTGCGTTTGTGGGCGAGATGGTATTCCCTCATGCTCATAGCCATCAAGGAGTGCATATTCAACAAAAAATCTATAGATATTCCATATCATCAGCACGCATGATCGACGGACATCATCTCCAATCTTGTAGCCAAACAGCATGTTTTCAGATGGATTTGAGCGAGCATACATCCAGCGCATCACATCAACTCCGATTTTGTCAGCCCCTTCATTAAATTCAATTGAGTTGCCAGAGCTTTTATGCATTTCTTTACCATCTTCTGCTAAAAGAGTCCCAAATCCCAAAACACTTTTAAATGGAGCTTCATCTTCAAGGGCTGTAGACATTGCCAAAAGTGCATAAAACCAGTTCTTAAACTGCCCTGGGAAGCTTTCTGTGATGAAATCTACAGGAAACCAACGTCGCCATTCCTCTCTATCAATATTGTAAAGAGGCTCACTTTTATTATCTGCAGAAATGGTTGAATACGGCACGATACCAGCATCAAGCCACGGATTTCCAACATCGCCAACTCGTTCAAGTGGCTTCTGACATGTTGCACAGGCAATCTTGACCATATCAATATATGGTTTGTGAGGGGACTTCCCGTCAAACTCAGCCCAGCCTTCCACTGCACGCTGCTGCAGCTCATCTTTACCTCCAAGGACTTCAAATGTTCCACAGTCTCTGCATTCATAAATCGGTAAAGCAAGACCCCAGTAGCGATTTTTCTTACTAATGAGCCAATCTGACATATGATTAAGCCAGTCAAGCTCACGATCTAATCCAAACTCAGGCATCCAGGTAATTTTTTGAGCATTTGCTATCATCATTTCTCTGAACGTCTTTTTATTGCTTGAAGATGGTGTATCCATAGATATGTACCATTCATCAGTTACTTTCCACACCAGCTCTGTTTTACAGCGCCAACATGCTGGATATCGATGCGTATAGTGAAGGCTCTTGAGCAAAGCCCCAGCCTCTTTCAAATAATCAATAATGATCTCGGGATGCTTTTTTGCATGTTTGCCTGAAAATTCACCAAGACCATCAAGATATGATGCATCGTCTTGGATAACTTCAATTACTGGTAAACCGAGTTTTTTACCGAGCATAAAGTCTTCAGTCCCCGCACCTGTTGCCACATGCAAAAGACCTGTTCCCTCTTCAGCATTGACGAGGTCTGACGCATCAACGACTGTATGAAAAAGCTTATTATCTCCTGCAGCCTTGACTCTTTCCAAATCATTAAATGGTGTGCTGTATTTCAGTCCAACGAGGTCTGAGCCTTTGATCTCCTTCTCTTTTTCAAAGGGCATCTCGAGACCGTCACATACATAATTCTGAATTCCTACTTCTTTCTTCTTAATTTTTCGAATAATGCCCTTCCCTTCTTCATCTGCATTGAGGAAGATAATCTTCTCTCCTTTTTCATTTTTCCAAACTCCATATGTATATTTCACATTCACACCTACAGCGACATTGGCTGGCATTGTCCACGGAGTGGTTGTCCATATAAGCAATGAGGTATTTTCCCATCCAGGTGATGTGATGGGGAACTTGACGAAGATTGATTCATGCGTTGCTTCTTTGTAATCCTCTGTCAAAATCTCATGTTGTGAAATTGCTGTTTCACATCGAGGGCACCACGGCACAGTATCATGTCCTTTAAACATCCATCCATGCTCATGGCACGTTTTAAGAAAATGCCAAATCATGTAATTATTCGCATCTGACATAGTAAAGTACGAGTTATCCCAATCCATAAACTTACCGAGACGCTTCGTTTGTTCCGTCTGAATACCTGCAAATTTTTGTACACGATCTTTACAAAGTTGCACAAACTTGGCAACTGATGCAACAGGATCACCATCGACTAAGTTTTCAATGTCCTTCTTATTACGAATTTCAAGCTCCTTTTCAACTTCTACTTCTACCCATAAACCCTGGCAATCAAAACCATTCTGAAATCGTTGCTTATGTCCAAGCAGATTATGGAATTTTTGCCATAAGTCTTTGTATGATCTCCCCCACGCATGATGGACTCCCATTGGGTTGTTTGCAGTAATGGGGCCATCTTGGAAGGAGAATCGCTCATCTGAAGCATCGTTTTTGTGAAGGTATTTTTGCACCAAACCAGAGTCATACCACTTTTTCAGAAGTGTCTTCTCCAACTCTGGGAAATCCGGCTTTGCATCAACTGGTTTAAACATAGGAACAATTATAGCGTATTTTATTTTAGACGGCTTTGATGTATACTATAGGCCATGAAATCTCGTGATCCGATAGAAAGAGCTGAAAACTCTATTGTAGAAACTGATCAACGACTTGCTGGGCGCCTTGATTCACGTCTCTCTTGGATTGATGGAGATGACATTGCACAAGATGTGCGATTGAGAAGGCTTGAAACTGGTCATCCTCTTGGAAGAGTAGTTCAAGAGGTAGGTCGCGAGCTAAATCATATGACTCGACAGCTAGCAGAACCTGAAGTACTTTCACCTGATTCGCGACTGAGACCGACTGAGACAGCGGTGTTTCGACGTATGTTTTGGCGGGATATCATTAGAGCACTCCACATTAGATTTACAAGAGGTGAATCATACGACAAACTAGATCTACCTATGCGTGAGGCTCGTACACTTGCTAGAAAATACGTAAGAGATGATACCTTCGTAGAAATAGCGAGCGCTAAAGGTGTCTCAGATACAGCCATCAAAACTTTCCATGGTAAAGCCATCAGACGCTTCCATCATCCTCGACGTGCAAGCCTCATTCGTGACTACACTGAAGAAGATTTCAGCGGATAAGCTTCACGTGATGTCATCAATCCTGAGTGCTAGCTCTTGATCCTTCTGTGTGACACTCTGCGTATCATGGGTACGCACAATCAGGCTGACGTGCTTATAGTCATGGATGATGATATCTGGATGGTGATTCAATTCTTCAGCAATGTCCCCGACCTTCTGTGCAAATGACATAGCTTGTTTGAAATTGGAAAAGGTGAAATCACGTGTCAGAGCGTCACCTTCATCAAGCCAATCTGCGTGGAGTGTCGTGGATTCCATAGTTAGGATGATCGTCTTCGCAAAAATGCGGGGACGTCAAATTCATCTTGTTGCTCCCCCATCATGTCTTCTTCTCGCTGAGTTGGTTGCGTATTAAATTGAGGCTTCTCTTGCTGTGTGGGTTCATTCTGTGGCTGATCTTGTCGTGCATAGTCTGACTGATAAGATTGTTCTGGTTCATGTGTGCGCATCATAGGACGATCACGTCGCATACCCCCGATTGGATAGCGCGTCTCGTCAATGCGGGTTGCAATCACCGTGATGCGAATCTGATCCATCATCTTTTCATCCACAACAGCACCAAAGATGATGTCTGCTTCAGGGTCAACCGTTTTAGCGATGACAGATGCCGCCTCGTCTATTTCGGCCATGCTCATATCTGGGCCCCCAATGACATTGAACAAAACGCCTTTTGCACCAGCTATGGACGATTCAAGAAGTGGGGATTGAACAGCTTGTTTGACCGCATTTGTCGCTCGGTTCTCACCACTGGCGATACCGATTCCCATCAGTGCTGTGCCAGCATCTTGCATGATTGATCGGACATCTGCAAAGTCCACATTAATGAGTCCTGGAGTGGTAATGAGCTCTGCGATACCTTTCACGCCCTGATGCAAGACGGAGTCAACCTTTTTGAAGGCATCAAGAATACTTACTTTTGAGTCAATAACTTCAAGAACTTTTTGATTAGGGATGACAATGAGCGTATCGACTTTGTCTTTGAGATTTTCAACACCTTCCTGGGCAGCATGCTTGCGACGTGAGCCCTCAAAGACAAATGGACGCGTCACAACAGCTACCGTGAGCGCACCAACTTCCTTGCTGATCTCAGCAATCACTGGGGCAGCACCAGTGCCCGTCCCACCGCCTTCACCCGCTGCGATAAAGATCATATCCGCACCATCAAGCTGTTCCCGAATTTTTTCACGAGATTCCTCTGCCGCTTGACGGCCGATATCGGGATTACCACCTGATCCAAGTCCTTTGGTGAGATTTTCACCAATCTGGACTTTCACATCCGCTGCATGATTGAGCAGTGCCTGAGCATCCGTGTTCATCACGATGAACTCGACGCCTTTGATATCCTCCTCTTTGATCATCGAAGCCAAAGCATTGCCTCCGCCCCCTCCGACGCCTACGACCTTGATATTTGCTGGTTGACCAGCGTGTGGTTTGACAAGCACGATGTTTAGTGATCTAGTGATCTAGTGATCTGGTGATCTGGTGATCTGGTGATCTAGTATTCTGGTAATCTAGTAAATGATTTTCTAAATTTCTAGGTTACTAGATCACTAGGTTACTACTACGGTATAAAACTTTTAAACAATTCCTTTACCTTATTCATGGATCCTTTCATTGACATATTGCGAAATATTTTATCAAAATCTTTTACATTCATACGCTGTTCTGTCGCTGAGGTATCCTTCCCATACAGAATCAATCCTACAACAGCTGAGCATTGTGGATACGTCACCTCATCGATGAGTCCTGTTACATACTGCGGGACACCAATACGAGCCGGTAACCCAATGACGCGCTTTGCAGACTCAACCATACATGATGAAAGTGCACCACCTCCTGTGATAACAAGTCCAGAAGGGACAGCATTCAACATATCATTTTTATCAAGTCGCTCAAGCACATATTCGCACAGCTCCTCAACTCTTGGACGGATTATACCATCAACAACGGTCTTATAGGAAATAGAATTGATTCCTTCTTTGAGGCGAAGACTTGAGATGTCTATCTCATCCTTTTTATCTTTTATATAGGTGATATTTTTTTCATTGCTCAGGTGCAATTTGATACGCTCAGCACTATCAAGTGATACCCGCAAACCGACCGCTATATCGTTGGTGATATGGCGCGCTCCAACAGGTATTGATCCAGAGTACGCTAGTGCTCCTTCGATGTACACGGCTATATCAGTCTTTCCACCGCCAATATCAACAAGCACCACACCGAGCTCTTTTTCAGTATCTGAGAGTGTCGAGAGTGATGAAGCAAGCCCAGAAAAAATGTATCCTCGAGTTGTCACACCTAGGTCTGACAAAACGCGATCCAAATTTTTCAAATTTGTCATACTGGCCGTGATAATATGCGTCTGGACCTCAAGCCTGACCCCACTCATGCCAAGCGGATTTTTGATACCCGACTGTCCATCGACGATATATTCTCGCGGTGAAACTTCAATGACTTCGCGAGTTGAGGATAATGAAATCGCCTTGGCTGCATCTATCACGCGGTGGATATCATCATCTGAGATCTCCACATCAGGCTGAGAGACAGCTACGACACCTTGAGAATTAATCGATTCGATATGCGGACCGCCAACAGACACAAATGCTGATGTGATTTTAGAACCGGCCATGCGCTCTGCTTGCTCTATAGCTTGTTCAACAGAAGAGGCAACTTGATTAATATCGACAATTTGACCTCGGCGCACGCCTCGTGATTCAACACTTGAAAACCCCATGACGCGGGGTAAGCTATCTTCTTCTGAAATTTGAGCAATAATACATGCAATTTTTGATGAACCAACATCTATTCCCGTAATTATGTTTTGTGACATATTATTTTTGTAATACTATGATTGGTCGTTCAAAACGAACATCTATTGATGTAAATACTTTCCCTTTTTTATGTAACTCAGTGAATGTATAGGCTAATCGTACTGATTGAAGCTCAACATCCTGCTGTGATGTGACGATCACGTTATACGTTTCTGCATGTAATACTATCATATTCTCATTTGTAATATCAATGGTGGAGACAGGTGTCCCGAGCTCAGCAACCTTTTCAGCAAAATATGCACCGACCTGGATTTCAGGCTGATCAATCTTCTCACCCACGCTAAGCTGATTGTAAAAGAGTGGCTGGTAATACATCAAACGCGGGATGTCATGCTCGTCAAGTGTATTTTTATACTTGGCAAGCACAATCCCCGTATTGGATAGCACTGCTGAGCCATCCGTCAAGACCAACTCAACAGCGGGACGCTGTGCACGAGCTGTGATGATAAGCGTGTGAGGGTAGCTTTTATGTACAGAAAGCGTCGCGAGGGTTGGATTGATCGCTTTAAGATCACTTTCAAGCTCAGCTGTCCTGACAAGGGGCAAAAATGAATGATAAACTGGTTCAAGACCATACATATCATCAATACCGTTGAGTTTGATGTCCGTAACAGCATAATAGGTTGTCATAGCCCATATGCAACAAAAAAACAGCGCAGTCAGCAGAAAATACCCTATGGGACGCTGAATTCGGAAGCGCATATTATGCCAAAATCTGGTCAACGATGTCTTGTACTGCATGCGGGTGGACATACTTTTTAAGAAGTGAGAAGTTTTTACGATACTGCGGAAGATGTTCATACATTGACATTATTTTTTCATAGAGCTCTTCGCTTGAGTGGTCTTGATAAAATACCTCTCCAGCTCCTGATACTGAAAAGAGCTTTGCATGAAGCTCCTGCTCATTACTCCCTGACCACGGCAGAGGAATAATAATACATGGCTTCTTGTGTGCAATGAGTTCACAGGTTGTGTTAGCTCCTCCTCGAGAAATGATAATATCTGCTGTTTGAAAGACCCACCCAATTTCATCTGAAGAAAAATGATGGACCACATGATAATGCTTATTTTTGATTGCAGAGAGACGCTCAAAGTCATTGTATTCTTCGACATTTCCAACTTGATGAATGACGGTAAATTTTTTCAGTAATCGCTCGATAATTCGCTCAATATGAACATTGATGCTGTGTGAGCCAAGAGATCCACCTGTGATATAGATAACTGGTCGTTTCGTATCAAGCGACAGTGGTTTATTTACTATTTTGAGTGCGCCCATGCGGATTGGATTGCCTGTGACCTTTGTCTTGACAACATCAAAATACTTCATCGTTTCTGGGAAAGAAATAAGCACCTTGTTGGCAAATTTTCCAATAATTTTGTTTGCAAGTCCGGGAGCAATGGTTTGTTCATGCGTGATGACATAGATATCCATAAGCCGAGCAACAATACACACAGGAAGCGCTATATACCCCCCAAATGACATGACCACATCCGGCTTAATTTTAGAAAGAAGAGCAAAGCTATCATAGAGCCCAACGAAAAGTCGCAATGCAGAAAGTATTGACCGCAATGAATAATCCCGTAAAAATCTCCCTGTTTGAAGATGGTAAAATGGAATACCCATCTCCTTTATCTGTTTGTACTCGTATGAAGGAGCAACGCCATGATCGACAGCAAACTGGCGTCCGATAAAATGAATATCCGTTTCCTTACGCTTGAGGAGCTCATCAATGACGGCAAGCGCTGGAGCGGGATGACCACCTGTAACAACGATTCTCATAGTTTCATTATACAGAATTAATGTCGTTCAATACTTAAAACTATTCCCATCATTGTGTAAAAGATAAGCAGACTTGAGCCACCATACGAAATAAACGGCAGGGGGACACCTGTCAGGGGAAGAAGCGCGACCATACCTGAAAGGTTTATGATAGCCTGCAATGCTAAAAGCACAAATATCGCACTTGCCAACAAAAATCCAAAGCGATCTTTGGCCCTCGTGGCAACCAAATATATTTGATACAAAAAATAGACATACACACCGATAAAAACCACACATCCAATAAATCCGATTTCCTCTCCAATAATCGCAAATATCGAATCTGTATGAGCTTCAGGAAGAAATTGATATTTTTGCCGAGAATTTGCAAATCCTCGACCAAGAAACCCCCCAGAGGAGAGTGAAATGAGAATTTGGTTAATATGATAACTCACTCCCGTTGGATCTGCAGTCGGATTGAGAAATGATAAAAAGCGAGCTGCACGATAAGACGAAGATGCAATCAAAATACCTACTCCAGCAAGCCCTACAGGCATAAGCATCAAAAGATACGTAATATTTTCACCTGAAAGAAAGTAAATCGTGACAAAAAGTGAGGTAATGATAATCGTCGTCCCGAGATCTGGTTGCATCATGATAAGCCCCACAACTGTCCCTAAAAGGATAAGAAATGACTTAAATCGCTTGCGCTCTTTGTACAAAAACCAGGATGAGAGGTAGAGGGTGATTGATAACTTCGCCAGTTCTGTTGGCTGAAAGCCAAAAAATCCGAGATTGATCCACCGTCGTGCACCATAAACCGTTGACCCAATCCCTGGAATGAGCACCAAAACGAGAAAAACCATCGTTGTCAGCAATGCTGGAAATGCAAGATAATACAACCGTTTGTAGTCAAACAATGCCATTGATGTCATAGCCACGACGCCAATTGTTGCCCAGAGAAGCTGTTGGCGCAGATAATAAAAGCTATCCCCAAGCTGTCGAAATGCAGTAACAGAGGATGCTTCAAATATAAAAAACAGCCCCATGACGGTCAAAATGATGGGTAATACAAACAAAAGTCGCGTATTATGATGAATCGTCCGCGTTGGAATTGGTTTTTTCCTTTTGAGCATGATTTTTGACATACGTGGTAAATTGCGCCCCTCTCTCTGCGAGGTTTTGAAATAGCCCATAGCTTGGTGCTCCAGATGAGAGAAGGCATACCTTCCCTGCGCGAGTTTGTTCAAACGCATAATCAACAATAGCAAGCATTGAGTCAGATGTTGTGATCCATGGATGGTAGTCCTTGTACTCGTTCAAAATGTCTTTGAGCATACGGCCCGTTTCACCCATACAAATAATATTGGGGATCTTGCGCTTTTCAAGCTCCTTGGCAAGCTCATGCATGTCATACCCTCGATCATCTCCACCAACAATCAAGGTATCAACATCTGCAATCGACTGCAATGCAAAAATAGTCGATGAAGGGTGAACAGACGCTGAGTCATTATAAAAAATACGTCCTTCAGCAGTTCCAATGTTTTCAAGTCGGTAGTTGAGTGGCGTAAATGTCTGGACATGCTTCACAAAATCTTCCGGTTTCATGCCTTCATGGGCACATATCGCCCACACAGCCTTGAGATTATCCGTATGTGTGTAAAAGGGCAGATGTATACCTGCAAGCATCTCATCCACGTGCATAGATTGAAAATCAATTGCTTGAGCCTGCGTCTGTTGTGCAAGTGTCGCTATCTGGGGAAAATTTCCGTTATAAAAAAAGATATCTTGAGGAGTTTGATGCCGGGTGATCTGTGTTTTTGCTTCAAAATACTCCTCGAATGAATCATGGTTATGTCGCTCTTCATAGATGTTTAAGAAGCATGCAATGTTAGGAGAGTACTCACAATCTTCAAGTTGATAATTTGACAATTCAAGAATACATAGGGTATCTGGATCGACATCATTTGTGAGAATGTTAATCATGGGGTCACCAACATTTCCATACAGCCTGACTTTCATCCCGACCTGCTTTAAGAGATGATACAGCAAACTAACTGCCGTACTTTTGCCTTTTGTCCCCGTTATGCCAATAGTGCGATGTGGTGCACAGCCAAAGAAAAGCCGAGTACCTGTGGTATAGGGGATGGTCATATTTTTTGGTCGAAGGAGAGGTGTTCGAATGGCTAGATCATAGTCTGCTTGTTTGTCGAGGTAGTGAGGATCATCTTTTTGATCCGCGATGCCAATTTCAGCGCTCGGGTGAAATTTTTTGAGAAATCGCTCAGTCGCATGCCCTTCAAGACCATACCCGAGAATGAGTATTTTATGATATGTACGCAGTTGCTCAAGTGTCACAATTCCTTTAGTATAGCAGAGAGTGCTGACGTGAATACAGCAGGGATATGTGAGTCATCATCATACGACATGCACTCCGTGATAAAATCGTCAATCTGCTCTTGTTTGAGAGGTAAAACTGTTTCAATAAAATAGCGCATAATTGGGGTATCATTCCACTCACCCCGTTGCATACAGTGATACATCGCGACAATCATTTCTTCAGGTGTTCCAACACAATCAAGCGGTTTGATATCTTTCATACCAAGAAGCTCCTGAAACTTTTCCAGGCAATCAAGACGTGAGTAAATATCTTCTTCAAAAATACGAAGCATGTCATCTTTCGGGAGATACGCACTCAAAAGTGCCCACACAAACTCAACCTTTCCTTTGGAAAAGTCAGTATTCCATCGTCTTTTTTTACCCGACTGGTCAATCGTAAAGTTATGATTGCTACTTGAAAACACCTCAAAATACTGTGGGAATCGAGAAAACAGCTGAGCAATCCGTATCTCGTAAAGGGGACGCAACAATGAGAAAAATTCGAGCTGTTTTCCAGTGATACCAGCGAGGTATGCCCGCGTTACAGATTCAAATTCTTGCGATTTGGACCATTGGTGATTAACCATCATGCCTTTGTACTGGACATTGCCATAGACGGCACTTCGCTCATTTGAGACGACCACATAGGCATAATCAAAAAGCAGAGCATACAAAAAGGCGACAGATGCGTATACTGCAGAAATGGGGACATGCCCATTGTACACATTCCCCTCTTTATTTAAGTCGATCATATGCTGATCGACAGTTCGCTTTACCGAGCATGTTTGCTTGCCAATGACCTCTGCAACTGACTTTTGGATGTCATATTCATTGATTGCGAAAAGATCAAAATCAATCCCCGCCTTCTTGGCAATTTCAACTGAAACAATAGAATCTTTCCCTCCACCATGCAGGATTAGTGCTCGATCGCGAAGGGGAAGAAGTGTATCTATCTCAGATGTGCCTGTTGACGCAACGTGGACGAGCCCCTCAAAGTCCAGCTGATTCGTATAATAATACTCTCCAAGCCCTTGCGTATAGAGGAGTTCCCAATAGCGAGCCTGCTCAGGTGAAAATGCATAGGGATGTATGATTTCAGTCGGTCCAAACATTTTGAAATAGCTGACCCCCAAGGTCATGTGAATCATTTCACAGACTCGTAGGACACTCGGATGCTCGGCTCTGGAACGATCAATTGTTCCAGGAATTTGGAGTGTTTCTGTAAAATCATGTCGTATTCCATCCTCTAGCTCAGTCCTGTATGAAAAAGTCAGCGTGCCTGTGTCCCAATCCGCAGTGTATGTGGTGAAGAAAAATGCTTTTGGCTTTGGAACCATATCACTTCATGAAGGCAATCATTAACCCAAACATCGCAAACAGCAGTGCAAGGAGCCATGCACGCATGACGATCTTTGGCTCTTCCCAACCGCGCAATTGCATCCAGAGATGAATCGGGGCAACAGGTAAGATTTTCTTTCCTCTGAATTTTTTAGACATGAGCTGAATAAACGAAGACGTAATTTCAATGACAAAAACACCGCCGATAATCGTCAGTGCAAAAACTTTACCCAGCAGAAGTCCAATAATTGCAAACGTTGCGCCAAAGGCAAGTGCTCCTGTATCCCCCATCCACAGTCGTGCCGGGTAAATATTAAAATACAAAAATGCCGCAAGTCCTCCTGCAAGCACAGCAATAAATATCAAAAGTGGCGTGTCTAAAATTGCAATTGAAATGACCCAAAAGGCAAGAAGCGTAATCAGCAATGTACCTCCCGCGAGTCCATCAAGCCCATCTGTGATATTGACTGCATTGGCAAATGCCACGATAACAAATGTCGCAAACGGGACAAACAGCCATGCTATATCATATACACCAAAATAAGGAACATTGATAAAGCTAATATGAAGCTCTGCATACATCCACCAAGCCGCTACAAGCGCAAGTCCAATTTCAATATACAATTTATGCCTGAGTCGAAGACCAAAAAATGTATCGCTTTTCCACTTAAAAATCTTTTTGAGATCATCATATAAACCAAGAAATGAGAAGGATATAAACGTGAACAGAAGAATTTTGATTTCAGAACCAATACTTTGAAAGTTTGAAATGATATCTTTATTGAGAATGACATACAAAAACATGTAAAACGAAAAGAGGAATACCGTGCTGAGAATAATCAGTATTCCTCCGCCAACAGGAGTTCCTGCCTTGTGTTTATGAAATGAATCATAAATAGGAGTGCGCTTGTTAAATGCATCAAGTGTTTTTTGATCTGCACGCTGAAATTTCAGATGGTACAACAAGTCAATAAACGGGACAAACAAAGCGGCATTGAGAATAAATGAGAGAAAAAATCCAAAGAGATAGATCGCCATATTACAACATTTTGGGGATAAATACTAAACCTGCTACGAGACATGCACCAATGGCAAACGTGAGCATTGCTGCCGCTGATACATCCTTGGCAATTTTGATTTCTTCTTTCCAGTCACGCGTAATAGCATCAGCAACAGACTCGATAGCTGTATTGAGCGTTTCGATAACTAGCCCCATCGCTATTGTCCCCACGATAAGTGCCCATTCAAGGGCAGAGAGATTGAAAAATATCCCTGCAATGACAACCGCAATTGTCACCAACACATGGACTCGATAGTTTGGTTGTGTCCGATAGGCCCACGTGATACCATCCAGTGCATGCTTTAAAGATATGGTATGTCGGCGAATGTGATGCAGCATATTGTTTTCAGTATATCATTGATACGTACGGATAGTATACAAAAATCATGAGATAAATCGCCCCTGCATAAATGCCATGATTCCCGCAATTTGAGCTAGAGTGCTCAAAACGAGCAGACTCAGGCGAACATTTTTTGACTGAATCTGTGCACAGACAATATACGTAGCAAGTGCCATAAGCCCATACCGTGGGACGGATGAAAATGTACCTGTCAGCGCAGGCATAAGAAGCATCATCAGGCTCATACCACCAATTCCTCCTCCAAACCAATCTCGGGATGTATAGGCTCGCCACAGGAGCACCCCTCCACAGATGAGCCCCACTGTCATAGATATGAACTCAAAACCTGCAATAAGATAGGCCCATGAATAATCAGCTGTCATAAAAATTCGTAGATATCGTACATACACCTGTGGAAGAAGTATCAGATGTGCTGATCGTTGCGCTCCAAATGATGCCTGCGCAGTCAAAAAATAGAAGGGATCATGCACCGTCCTCCACAGATATACCATATACATACCCAGTCCACTAGCTGGACTGATAATCAGATATACATGCTTACGCAGAAACTGAACTGTCCCTTCATGCATCCAAAGAATCCCGATAAATGCACAGATGAGAAGTATCCCCTGGATTCGCGTCAAACCTGCAATGACACCCAGCATGCTTGCCAAAACATAATCCCGCTTATACCCTGCATAGATACTCCCTACAAGTAAGAATAGAAAAAGGCTTTCTGTATAGATTGCACTGAAGTAAAATGCTGTCGGACTTGTGAGTAGAAAAAGAGTTGACCATACCGCCACTCGCTCTCCCCAATGTGCACACATCAAGCGATACAGAATAAACACTGCTCCAGCAAAGCTGATAGACGATATAAGCAATCCAGACAACACATAGGAGTGTATATACGTCTCAAGCGCTCGAATAAGCATCGGATACACAGGGAAAAAGGCTTGATCAAATTCATGATAGCCTTGCATAGCGATACCGATATAGTGGACACCATCAAAATTCCCCCATGAATAGAGCCAGCGTGGCAATCCTGATGAAACAAGCTTATCAAGATAGGGGAATGTGAGATCAATAGAAGGGAGGAGGCTTCCCGACATGCCAACGAGGAGCACAAGTTCAAAACGAATACATATGAGGAGGAATTTTACTCGGTCAGACATGCACTATACTATCACACACGCTTGATGTCTGCACCGATTGCAGTCAATTTTTCTTCAATATCGTCATACCCTCTGTCAACTTCTGTTGCGCCAATGACGACACTTTCACCTTGGGCCAAACATGCCCCAATGAGTAATGTTGCTCCAGCACGCATATCGGTGACATGCATCACACCGCCGTGCAACTTCGTTGGCCCTTTGATACGAATACCTTGGTATTCAGATTCGAAAGCCTGCATATCATGGATATCAAATTGATACGTTTTCTGAGGATCATCCACCTGTGGTCGGTAAAATTCGATATGCGCTCCTAACTTATTCAATTCTTGTGCATAACCAAATCGATTTTCAAAGACTGTCTCATGGATTGTTGAAACGCCCTCTGCTTGCGTCATCAGCACTGCCCACGGAGCTTGCCAATCTGTCATAAATCCAGGCTCGGGAACTGTTGTCACATCTGTTGGTTTGAGTGGCCCTTTGGAAAAAAATCTGATTGACGAGTCGTGCACTTCATAGCCTGCACCAGCTTGATCAAGATACTTGAGAAAGACGCCCAGTTGAGATGCTTGAGCACCCTCGACAGTTACATCTCCCCCTGTTGCAAGGGCAAAAATAGCATATGTCACGGCATTATTTCGATCACATGCAATCGAGTATGGCGTAAGCGGAGCA
>CAYZCU010000011.1:809-10566 GCA_964477065.1 uncultured Gammaproteobacteria bacterium | reverse complement strand
AATGTGCGCTCCAGCATTGTTTAAAAACTGAATCAGATCGTCAATTTCGGGTTCGAGTGCGACATTTCGGATAATTGAATCACCTTGGGCAACAGTGGCACACATGATGGCCAACTCTGTCCCCGTGTGAGTTTTTTTAGAAAATGTAAAGTCCGTACCAACCAGCGCTTCACCCTTCACCGTCGCATCATAATAACCCGTTGTAGAATCATACTGAGTTGTGACGCCAAAAGACTCGATGAGTGCGATCATACGATCAATCGGTCGCGCACCTATGCGACACCCTCCTGGGTTTGGGATGCGCGCCTTACCAAATTTCTTCAAAAATGGTGCAAAAAGCATAAAGGATACTCTGATTTTAGAGCTATGCAAGAGGTCAACTTCATGTGAATTCATCGTACGTGGATCTATCACACACTCCCCTTTTTCAAGGGAGATCTGAGCTCCAGAAGCATTTATGACATGGGTAAGCTCAAGGACATCTTTCAGGTGAGGGATATTATGAACATGCACAGGTTCATCAAAGAGAAGAGATGCAATCATTATCTTTGACGCAATGTTTTTTGCGCCAGACAAGCGAACAGTCCCTTTCAGAGGCTGACCACCGCGGACAATAAAAGCGTCTTCATGCATATTATTTTTGATGAAATGGAATTATTCGTTCTGGACCTTTCCCACCTTCATATCCAAGTCTTCGCAATGCAGTCATCAAGTCATGAGGGCTCATCCCATCTGCTCCTGGAATATCTTCCAAACGTGGTTCAACTCGCGGTGTAAGTCTTGTATCCAAATCTGGACGAGTCATTGGTTGACTTGGTCTGGAAAATTTGCCTTTTGCTTCAATTAATGTGCCCATAGTTTTAGAAAATTAGAAAACTAGATATCTAGACATTTAGGTTCCCTGATCACTAGATTTCTAGATCTCTAGGTTTCTAGATCTCTAGTTTACCAGATTACTAGGTTACTAGGTTACTAGGTTTCTAGGTTTCTAGGTTTCTAGGTTTCTAGGTTTCTAAATTGTGATAACTTCTCGCTTCAACTCAACACCACAATACTCAAAAAAGTCCTTTTCAATTTTTTTCGCAAATGCATCGACCTCGGCACCTGTGGCCTTACCATTCGTCACAAGAACAAGTGCATGCTTCTCAAAAAGCCCAACATTACCAATCCATAACCCCTTATACCCCATACCCGCATCAAGTATCTCTCCGGCAGCAATCTTGACATGTTTTTCATGTGTGAGCTGAGTATTGTCGATATATCGTAAGTCCTCAACAGGATAGTATTGGACATTGGGTACGAGTTTCAAAATATGCGCTAACTGCTCCTGGGTAACGATTGGATTCGTGAAGAAGCTTCCAGCAGTGCCAAGCGCTTCCATGTCCGGAAACTTCGACATTCGCAGAGCACATATAGCATCAAAAACATCGCGAATGGTATAGGGTCCTGGGCCTTTTTGAGCAAGCATATCGCCAACAGAGCCATGCTTTTTTGACCAATACTCACTATTCACCATTGGGTTCTTATGTAGACGTAGGCGAACAGATAGGATAATAGCTTTCCCTTTGAGTTCGTGCTTAAAAATACTGTCACGATAGGTGAAGGCACAGGATTGAGCATCCATATACGTGATTTCCCCAGTTGCACATCTCAAAATCTGTACACTTTCACAAACATCGGAAAAATTTTGTCCATACGCTGCGATGTTTCCAACCGGCGAAGCGCCTACTTTCCCAGGGATAAGGGCCATGTTTTCAATGCCTCCCCACCCATGATCGACCGTATATTTCACAAGCTCATGCCATGAAGTCCCCGCATCTGCTTCAATCACGACATCTGTATCACTTTCAGAAATGACTTTGATGTCTGTCAGAGCTATCAAAACTATCGTTCCATGATAATCCTGCGTAAAAAGCACGTTCGCACCATCCCCAAGAAGCATATAGTTCCCTGATCTCATTGCTTCCAGCTGAGCAAGCTCTTTCACATCCTCAATCGTTTCGACGATATACAGATCATCGCACTTTACATCGATTTTGAGGGTATTGTGCTCTTTGAGAGAATAGTTCGTAAAATGCTTCATCGTGTTTTGAGATAGTCAACTAACTTTGTATAGAGATACTTTTTGTCACCTGCACCAAGCCACACGATGACATCACCTTTTTCATAGCTCTGAAAATCTGCCTCGACACTTTCAAAGGTCTTGTATGCGATGTTTGTATGACCAGCATCATGAGCCTGCTCAACAATATATGCAGACGTAAAGTTCTCATCAAGAGGCTCTCTGGCTGACTGAAAAATATCCAGCATCACCGCCTCATCAGCTTGTGCTAATTCTTCAACAAATTCCTTTTGAAACATCTTTGTCCTCGAAACCGTATGGGGCTGGAACAATACTTTCAGCCGTCTATCCGGATACTGAGATCGAGTTGCTTCAATAACCGCATGAATTTCTCGTGGGTGATGGGCATAATCATTGATAACTGTATAGTCTGGTGTATCAAGCAAAACCTCGTAGCGCAACTTCGCTCCCGCAAAGGTCTGGAGGTGCTTCACCGCCTCAGAACAGTCAAGCCCGAGCGCATCTATGATTGTCAAGACACCTGTAGCATTCAGGAGATTATGCTTACCAGGAAGGCGCAACCGAAGATCATAGGTACGTCCATCTTCAAAGGTTACTGTCCCCTGACCATCATGGAATGTCAGCTTCACATCTGCTTGCATGTCAGTCCCATATGAACGGATATGCAACCCTGTTACATTTTGGGCGACCTCGCGGGCTGATTCATTATCATAACAATACACAACCTGTCCATCCTGCGATGCTATTTTTTCAAAAAAAGTCTGAAATGCCATTTTGACAGCATTCAGATCTGGATAGACATCGACGTGGTCCAGATCAATGTTGAGACATAATGTGTGTGTCGGGTTTTGAAAAAGAAATCGAGGGGTATTATCAATTCCTGGTGAGGCAACATATTCATCTGATTCGACCACCATGTAGTCTGTGCCTGTGTAGTCTCCACCAGGCAAACCCGAAAATGACGATGCTCCCACCTGATAGCCCAGAGGCAATCCCATCTGATGCATCACATAGGCACACATCGCAGATGAAGTCGTCTTGCCGTGACAGCCACAAATGGCAATCCGCTTCTCAAATGCATCCATGACTAAACCCAATGCCTCTGCATGCGTATAAATCTGGATACCCCGCGAGCGTGCCTCATCGACTTCTGGGTTGTGCAAGCCTCCATGAGCGCCTGTCGTGATGACAATGTCCGTTTCAGCAGGCACATGTGAGGCATCAAACCCCACAAGTCGTTTGATCTGGAGCTCATCAAGTAAATCATCTGTCGTGAAGTACGTCCCCACATCCGAGCCGGAGACGTGCTTGCCCATCTTCACTAAGACTGTGGCAAGTGATGCCATACCAAAACCTTTTATCCCTACCATGTAGATATGTTTGGCTTGTGAAAAAGTCATTTTATGCTTTGAGTGCGGAAGCAACAGCTTTGTAATCATCCCATGGAAATTCTTTTGTCCCCCGTGCAAGGCTCTGTTCATGCCCTTTGCCTGTCACAAGTACCGTATCTCCTTTTTTGGCAAGCTCAATCCCCGCTTCAATCGCCTTTTCACGGTTCTTGATAATCGTGAACTGCTTCTCACCTTTCTTGACCTCTCCAAGCTGATGTGGCTCGACAAACGAAAATCCTTGTTCGTAAAGCCCTTGGCTGACGGCTTGCGCGATCTTCATAAAGTCCTCTGTTCGATAATCTTCCTCCGTTACAATGACAAAATCAGCATATTCACCACTTGCTCTCCCCATATCAGGGCGTTTTTGCGCATCACGTAAGCCTGCAGAACCAAAAATGTGTATAATCCGACCCGTATCTGTATCGCATGCCTTGAGCAATTGTCGAATGGAATGAGGTGTATGTGCAAAGTCGATGATCACGCGAAATGAGCGATCATAGACCGTATCAAACCTTCCTTTGGGTAAGGTAAATGTCCGGATACCTGCTCTGATTTGCTGTGCTGACAAGCCAAGCTCACGACATACCGCATACCCAGCCATGATATTCTGCCGATTAAACTCTTCATGCAGATGTGTTGCAATTTTAGGATCCCAATAATAATCAGCCTTCTTAGATAAAATTGAATATGTTTTGTAGGGATGGGCTTTCTCATCAAGAAGAGCGCGGACATCTTCAAAACAATCTGCATCGCTGTTGATACACGCATTATTGGCACGTTGCAACAGTCGCACCTTTGTACGCAGATATGCTTTAAATGTTTTGTGATAGTCAAGATGCTCAGGGGTAATGTTTGTCAAGACTGCAAGCGCAAATCGCACGCCCCACACGCGGTATTGGTCAATACCATGCGAGGTCGTTTCAAGCACAAAGTGCGTACACCCTTTTTTCACCGCCCTCGACATATTTGCCTGGATCTGCCAGGGGCTTTGGGTTGTCACATGAAGCCCTGTATCAAGCGTCTCACCTGCAATATCTGCAAAGACAGTTGTCGATACAGACACGTTATATCCTGCCTCCTTCAAAATGTGATAGATCAAATGTGACGTGGTTGTTTTGCCATCTGTGCCTGTCACGCCTATCACCGTGAGTTTGCGACTGGGGAAACCATAGCGTAGACAAGCTAAAAATGCTCCAAGGAGATGTTTGATGTTTTTTACGTTGCGAATGAATGTGTGCATGATGCTCATACGGGTCATCGTGACCTAGTTAGGACTTATATTATACTCAACAATGAGATCCTTTACTATATCGAAGAAAAGTGGAGCAGATGTTTCAGATGCCCATGGTGAGGTTGCAGGTTGATGCAACGTGACAAGCATGATCAGTTTGGGATCATTCACGGGGACAAATCCGATAAATGAAGCATTCGTTTTGGATGCATCATACGTACCCTCTACAGCAATCTGGGCCGTTCCAGTCTTACCACCTATCTCATAGCCTGCTGGCGTCTTCCAATGGACTTCTCCATGCTGGACAACTTCATGAAGCATTTTTCGAATCTGCATGGAGGTCTTATCGCTGATCACTCGCTTGACACGTTTTGGCTGGATACGCTTCACATCTCCACTTTCTGAGACCATCTCCTTGACCACATAGGGCTTCATGAGCCAGCCTCCATTAATAATTGATGAAAATGCCGTCAATATCTGGATCTGAGTTACTGCAATGCCCTGCCCGAATGTTGCAGTGGCAAAGTCAACTGTATACCATGCATTCATATTTTTGACGGAGCTGGAAACTTCTCCTTGGATATCGATGCCAGTTTCTTTTCCAAACCCATAGTTAGTTATCGCATCATAGAGCCTTTTTTCACCTAATTTATTACCGATAAACACCATGCCCACATTTGATGAATTCTGTAGAATCTGAGAAATATTAATCTTGCCATGATATTCATCATTCCAGGTGCGGATAAAGTATTTACCTATCTTCACAGGACCTTTTTCATCGTAGATGTCGTCAGGTTTGATAACTCGAGCATCAAGCGCAGATGCGACAATCAGTGGTTTGAAAATTGATCCAGGCTCAAAAACATCAGATACAATCGGATTTTTAAACTCTTTCTCCGTAAATTTGTAGTACTCCAAAGGGTCAAAATCAGGGATACATGTCATAGCCAAAATCTCCATCGTCCTTGGGTCAGCGACAGTCACGCACCCACTTTGCGCTTGATACTTGTCCACAGCACTGATAAGTTTCTGCTTGGCAATGCGCTGGGTGTTTTTATCAATCGTCAGTATCAGCTTGCGACCATTTTCCCCTTTTAATTTATCCTGCGTACCCACCACAATCGGCCTTCCCAGCACATCACGCTCAGTTTTGAGTATGCCTGGAAGACCTTCAAGATCTTTATTGTAGTAGCCTTCAACACCAAAATACCCAACATCATCTCCATCTTCATCATTGCCCACAAACCCCACAAGATGCGATGACAGTGACGCCTCAGGATAAAATCTCCGAGATGTCTCATCAAAGCCAAGCCCATGAATCTGGAGCTTGGCGATACGATCTCGCTCCTTTTGCGAAATGTCACGATCCAGTGCGACCCAAGACTTGTCAGTGTCTAACTTAGCTTCAAGCGTTGCTTCACCCGTATGCAGGATCCGATCTATATCCTCGATTATATCCCGCTTATCCTCTGTAAATGTTTTGGGCTCAGCAAAGAGGACATAGCGCGTCTCATTAATCACCAAAGGCTCACCATGACGATCTGTGATAGTCCCTCGTAGTGGCGTGATACGCACTGTGCGTAGGTAATCATTTGAGGCAAACGCATCAGGTGCTAACACCTGGATATAGAAAAGACGTACAAAGATTGCACCAATGAGGACACAGACCCCTATTCCAACTAATCTGAGGCGAAACATACCCTATCGTACCAAAGCGTACTCATGTGAATCAAGGTACAGTGGCTCAGCCTCCTTTGTAAATCCCAGCTGATCAGCAAGCAATGAGAGCTGTGAAAGGGATTCCTGCGTATACACTTTCTGCGTCAGAGATGCATTTTCAGTACGTAATGCTCGTGTTTCTGACTCCATGTGGACAATTTTATCTGATAAATGAACAGACTGACCAAACACGGCAATATTGCCGATAAGCATGGATACAAATAAAATTCCCATCAAGATGTGTTTCATATTATTTTTTTGTGATAACTCGTAATAATGCGGATCTTTCAAACCGCTGGCCCTGTTTCGCACGAAGGGCTTTCTTTGTTGTATGGACATCATGCGTGCGTGTCCAGTGCTTCACCATTCTGTCTTCAGACGGATGAAACGTGATAATCACGATTCTGCCATCTGAGGATAGTATGTTGAGGGCTCCGTCGAGTCCTCGGGTCAGGTTGTCAAATTCATGGTTCACCTCGATCCTCAGTGCTTGAAAAACACGAGCGAGTGTCCCCATATCTCCTTTCACCGTCTTGAGTGCTTTTTTAAGCTCTCCAACGGTGTGAATCGGGCTTAGTCGACGGGACTGGACAAGAGCGTGAGCAATTGCCCGAGAATTGACCTCTTCAGCGTTTCTCGTAAATGTGTCATAGAGTTGTTCTTCTGAATAACTTGTAATAATGTCTTCTGCTGTCGTGCTCAACGTATCATCGATGCGCATGTCCAGAGGCTCATCGTCCTGCTCATAACTGAACCCCTTCCCTGATTCGCGTATCTGCCACATTGAGAGGCCGTAATCAAAGAGGATGCCATCAACAGATGTCCAGCCTTGTTCGGTCGCGATCTGTTCGATATCTGCAAAGTTTCCTGAGATGAGCGTGAGGTTTGTATCATCCCCTTGCGCTTCCCTTCTTCTGAGCTGAAGGGATTGTGCGTCCCACTCAATACCCAGCACCTGCCCGCCCTGCGCCAAGATCTCCCGCGTGTGACCTCCCAGGCCATACGTCGCGTCAATGTAGCGCTTTCCAGGCGTGACCTGCAATACTTCTAATGTTTGTTGTAAAAGTACGGGTGTATGCATATTACATATCGACTCTCTGTGTATAGTCGTGCCATTTCGTCTCGTCCCACAGCTCAAAATGATCTCCTACCCCAATAATTTTCACCTTATCGCCTGTGAGACCCATGTACTCTGTGAGTGCCTTTGGGATCACGAGTCTGCCCTGCTCGTCGATGGTGATCTCATGTGCGCCAGAGAAGAGCATACGTCGCTTATCTATGTTTTCTTTATCCAGAAGTGATACGCTCATCAAGTCCTGTGAACGTGCCTGCCAATCATCATGGTCGTAGCCTGCAAGACACGTGTCAAAGCCCTTTGCAAGCATAAACATATCTCCTTTGAGGTTTTCACGTATTTTCTTCGGGATAGCTACACGTCCGCCATCCGTCACGCTGTTTGAATATTCACCAAAAAACACCATTTGCAACCATTTTACGCCAATTAGTTCACGCCTGTCAAGGGGAAGGGAAGAAAAAGAGATATGAAAACAGATTAATTAAGAACGACTACTTGTCTAAAGGAAAGCTAGTTGAAGGATTGAGTAGGAGTCCACATTGAATTTGTGATGACATCAGTCCCGATAACGCCAGTGATTAATGATAGATCGACGGCATTAGTTAAGCCATCCGCATTAATGTCACCTTCTTGTGTTCCATAGCTAGCTATAATTGTGGCCAAATCACTTGCAGAGACTACTCCATCTTGGTCAATATCAGCTATCTCAGATTGGGTTGTGATTCTGGCAACTATTCCTGACGAAGAATTTTCAACTTTAACAAAATTAATTTGATTGGTACTTAATAGAACGTTAGGACAAACTATGCTTTTGTTATGAATAAGCACCTCACATGATACACGCGATAGTCCATTCGATTGCATACTAAATGTATCGAGCAATTCAGGTAGTTTTGAATCAGTTAAATCATGCTTTTCACAATTATGTTCTGAGCATAGTAATAAAAGCGAAGGTACTTGAGCACTACTTTGTGTGTCTGCTAATTCATCATCAATCAATAGATTACTTGAAACTGTCGGATTGCTTGGTTTATTTGATGTTTTCTCAAATGAAACAGTCATAGTGTGGGTATCACTATTGAGTAAGCACCTATATTCAACTTCGTTAATTTGTTGTAAATTAGTACAGTTTGTAGCTACTAGGCGAGTATCTCCATAGCCATCAGCTTTGACTATAGTCACCACTAATCCTTTTTCATTAAGTAAATTAACTAATAAAATTTCCTTATTGTAATATGTCAAATCTGCTGAATTATATATATAATTTGTTTCGTCTAAAAGTGTCTCGAATATATGATTTGATCCAAAAGATTTAGGTATACGGGGCATAGATAGATATATATACGTACCGGATGGAATTTGTCCATTCAGCTTAACGTGAATAGGGGCTGCATGAGTATCAAACATTTTCCACCTTGCATTGAAAAAAGTCTCACTATCATTACTTCTTGATTGAACTTCATTTAATAGTTCAATAAGAGAATATGTGAAATCTTCCTTTATTGATTCCTTCAAACCTATTATGTCTCCTTTCACCATAAATACTTTTACAAATGGTACATCAGCGATACGCGCCTTACTTGCATCAAAATTTGAACTTAAATCATTATGATAGTCAATTCCATATGTCTGAGCTTTATCTAGAATTGATTTAGGAATTTTGAAACTTCCCTCATGCCCAGCTTGAATTTCAGAATATTTAACAAAATACTGCCATGGATCCTCCTTAGTTCCAAGATAAAGATTCACAAAACCTCCCTTATTATCATAAAATTTATTACCTGTTAAATTACTATATCGAATTGTTACAAATTCTTCTGGCTTCCCTGTTGGTACAGGAGTCACTGTTGCCCCCGTTGGCTTCGGATCTGACTTCTTCCCAATATCCTCCCCTGAATTACAATCCACCTCTTGATTGATCCTACAGACATCTCCAGCATATGTGCATCCTCGGTTGATTTCATTTTCTGCGATGCCTCCGCCACATCCAGGCTGGTTATCCGGACATGCGCCTCTCCAGCAACGAGGTTTGTTACTCGGAGCTTTTGGGGGCTCACTGTAGATACAGGGCCTGTTACATTGTAATTTCCCTGTAGGAGTATCTGTTGGGGCTGTGGTAGGTTGGGCAACCTCATAGGTAAATGAACCGACTCCAGGAGTGGTGTTTACACAGGATGGGGATGCATTATGGGTATAAACCTTGACATCATAGCGTCTGTTTTCGTCCCATGCGCGCTTTCTGAATTCTTCTGAATTTG
>CAYZCU010000011.1:0-799 GCA_964477065.1 uncultured Gammaproteobacteria bacterium | reverse complement strand
AAACCCGTTGTTTTGCCCAGAACACACTGCTTATTTCCATCTGATCCTCCTTCAGCGACACAGACGATAGACTCACCTGGGCGCTCAACATCGATCCAATAGTCACTTCCTTGCTTAAATCCTGCACAGCCTTGGGGAAGGTCCCAGTTGATATCGATGGTTCGTGATGTGATGTTCGATATCTCGACATTGCGAGGTGCACATTCACTTCCTGAGATAGGACATGCGTTAGGGGTCTGCGTGACTGTTGGAGCAGATGTCGGAGCTGATGTGGGGTGGGGATTAGATTTCAAACGTACGACGACACCATATTTGATCTCAGCACCGTTGGCAATAACGAGATTACTACGTGTACGATTATCATTTGTTATTTTACTTTTGGTACAGGTATCTCCATATATATCTTCACAAAACGCACTGACGATCTCGTATTTTTGCTCTGGAATACGAATAACGACCGTTGCTGGATACCCTTGCAGACTTTTTTCAACACCATTTTTTGTTGCATCATAGATAATCTGAGCAAGTGGAGATGGTGGAGTTACGAGATCCCCTTTCTTGAGGCCCGATCCTGCACCTGCATTATCCCACGTGAAATCAGGCTCCCAAGGGATCACTTGTCCAGATTCGTTGCGAATCTCAAGTGTACTTTTATACGTAAAAAGGCTTTGTGCCTGAAATGAAGACTGCTGGACAGATCGCGTCATGCTTGAGCCTATCCCGATACCAACCAGAGAGATAAAAATACCAAGAAGTGAAAGTGTCAGTGCGAGTTCCCCTCGCTGACGTAGGTTTTTCA
>CAYZCU010000010.1:7756-29922 GCA_964477065.1 uncultured Gammaproteobacteria bacterium | reverse complement strand
TAATCAGTCGATTATCAGCATCGGTTCAGGTGGATTTTGGGGAAAAGGGCTTGGGTTGGGGACGCAGTCACGCTTTCAGTTTTTACCTGAATACCACACAGATTTTGCCTTTGCGTCGCTTGTCGAGCAATTTGGGTTCATAGGCGGATTGACCGTGATCTTGCTGTTTGCACTCTTGATAGCAAGACTGGTGCAGAAGATTTTTGCTTCAAAAAATGACTCATTTGTCAGCTTGTACCTCATCGGAACCGTTGCGCTCTTGATGGTCGAAATTACGATTAATATCGGAATGAACATGGGATTATTGCCTGTTACAGGTATTGCATTGCCATTTATTTCATATGGAGGTTCATCCATACTTTCGACACTGATTCTGCTTGGCTTCGCTGTTGCGATGTGATATAATTACAAATCTATGAAGTTCGCCGTGATCAAAACAGGAGGAAAGCAGTATGTCGTTTCAGAAAACGACGAAATTGTTGTTGATAATCTCAACATTGATGTCGATTCTCAGGTTGAATTTGATACGCTTGCGCAGGGAGATCTTGAGCAGGATACAATTGAACTTGGATCACCTCTTCTTGATACAAAAGTCAAAGGGCTCGTCGTTGAAAACATGAAGGGCGACAAGATCCGTGTAGCTCGCTACAAAGCCAAAACTCGTTATCGAAAAGTCACTGGTTTCCGACCAATGCTTTCACGTGTTAAAATTACAACTGTATAACTTATTTTTACTAAATTTCAAGATCACTAAATCACTAGATTTCTAGATAACTAGATCTCTAGGTTTCTAGATCACTAGGTTTCTAGATTTCTAGATCACTAAATTTCTAATATGGCACATACCAAATCCCAGAAGGCGGCAAAAGGCAATCGAGATTCCATCTCGAAGCGACTTGGTGTGAAATTGTATGGTGGCCAGCCTGCAAAGCCTGGTAATGTCATTATCAGACAGCGCGGTATGACTTTTGGTTCAGGTGTCGGAACGTATCTCAGCAAAGACTATACCATTCATGCAGATGTTGAAGGTGTCGTTGAATTCATTACCCGACATGGCAAAAAAGTCGTCACTGTCAAGCCAGCTGTTCAAGCAAAAGCTTAATCTTCGCACTCCTTCAGGCAACTTTGGTATCATTGGTGCATGACAGATACACTTCAGGACGCTCTTGAACGCATCCAGACTGAACCTGATATGTTTGCGCAAGCAGATGTGCTTCACATGCTTGTACATGAGCGCTCGATGCCTATTAACCAGATTGCAAAGCATCTTCTGAAGTCTTCTTCATATGTCTGCAATCTTCTACGCATACGGCGTGTGCCTGTGCTCGTGCGGGATGGCTATTATTCTAAGCTCATTACCCCAACGCATGTGTATCTGCTCTCACGACTCCAATCTGAGGAGTCAATGATTGAGCTGTATGAGGAATGCCTGGCGCGTGCCCTTTCCTCGACACAGCTTGAGGAGCGTGTTCGTGAGGTGCTTCATCACACCCGTACTGATGCTGAGCCCGTCTCCCAGACGCAAAAGGCACTAATTGAGGCTAAACTGCATATGAAAGAGCCAGACGTAAGCGTGAAGGTTGTGCAAACACGTATTCGAGCGCGTGTTACGATCGAACTACGAGGAGGTCGGAAGAAAACGGGCACATTCCTGAAAGCTCTATCGGATTCTTTATAACACCCATTCGGCCCGCAGGGAAGTAGCGATAAAATACTTTGCCAATAACATCTGCGTAGGGGATTGGTCCAAAGATGCGGGAGTCAGATGAGCGGGGACGATTGTCTCCCATCACAAAAAGGTGATCTGACGGTACGACAATTTCCTTGCCTTCCTCAAGATAGCCACCTTCCATAGTTGTTGTGGGATGCTGGGCAAACGAATCTGGGAACTTTGAGCCATTCACATAGACATCACCCCCAAGCACCATGACACGATCCCCAGGAAGTCCGACGATACGCTTGATGTACTCAATATCTTTATTTTCAGGTGAGCGAAAGACCACGACATCACCCTTTGTTGGCGAGCCAAACTTATAGGCCAATTTGCTAATCAAGATGTATTCACCATCATGAAAGGTCACATCCATAGATGCGCCTCTGATCTCATTTGGTTGCATGACGAAGTAGTACACCACAATGAAAAGTGACCCAACAAATGTCACCGTTTCGAGAATATCCATGACGAAGTCAAGAATACGTTTGAAGAGATTCATGTGCTTATTGTACGCAATCGAGTATGCAAAACTCAAGAGATGATATAATTGGTAGAAATCTAGAAATCTAGAAATCTAGTGATCTAGTGATCTAGTGATCTGGTGATCTGGTGATCTGGTGATCTAGAAAATTGTAGCCTCTAGATTCCTAGGTTACCAGGTTACTAGATTTCTATGTTGGCTGCTTAGCTCAGCTGGTTAGAGCGTTCGATTCACATTCGAGAGGTCAGGGGTTCGAGTCCCTTAGCAGCCACGTCAAACAACCCCGGGGGTTAGGCAGAGCTTGGTAGCAGGCTTAACTGGATTTTTGTTGCCAAATATATCAAACCCAATCATGAAACGAGTATATATTGTCCGGCATGGGCAAAGCACCAAAAACACAAGCCCCATCCGCCTCGGGCCCGAAGCTCCTCTGACACCTCGTGGAAAGGAGCAGTCCCATGCTATTGCAGAGCGTTGTAAAAACCTCGGGATTCAAAAAATTATCACAAGTCCTTTTGTACGCACCGTTGAAACTGCCCGACCTATCTCAACTCTCACAGGTGCTCCACTTGAGGAAAGTAGCCTCTTTGTCGAGCACAAACGACCATCTGAGCAGATCGGCCTGCGTCGGGATGACCCTGTCGCACTAAGAATTTCGAGCATGGTGAAGGAGCATTTTCATGAACCACATTATCGTTACTCAGATGAAGAGAATTTTCTTGACTTGAAGGAGCGCGCAAAAAATGCACTTGATCACCTGATAGCTCAAACAGATGAGACGCTTCTTGTTGTGACACATGGATTATTTGTACGATGCATGGTTGCCTACGCGATGCATGGTGATAGATTAACCTCATATGAATTGAAGAATGCATTAGCTTTCTATGAGCTCAGCAATACAGGGCTCACGTATATGACGTACGATGATGCAAAAGACCATCCATGGACATTGCATGTCTGGAATGATGATGCCCACCTCGGCGAGATGGCATAGTATGCTACAATGAAGCATGATTACTGCTGTTTTGATTGCACGCAATGAAGAAGCTCGCATACAAAAATGGATTGATCAGATGAGCTGGTGCGATGAGCGCTTGGTTATAGATAATGCATCAACGGACCAGACAGCGCACATTGCAACACGGTCAGGAGCGCATGTGGTGCGGGTCGATACGCATGATTTTTCACATCTTCGCAACAGCGCGTTGGACCTGGCAAAAAATGACTGGTTGCTCTATGTCGATGCAGATGAAATACTGCCACCGAAGCTTATTGAGGAGATCAAGCAGGCTATCACAAGTGATCGATTAAGCGCCTATTATCTTCGTCGAGAGGATATTTTTTGGGGAAAAGCACTTCATTATGGAGAAGTAAGACGTGCGTATCAGAAGGGGATCATCCGCCTCGTGAAAAAAAACGCAGGTAGATGGCACGGCGCTGTGCATGAAACCTTTCAGCTCAAAAAACATACCACCGCAACGACCCTTCCAACACCTATCCAGCATCATGCACATGAGGGCGTTAAAGATTTTCTGTATGTGATAAATGACTACTCAACATTGCGAGCTGATGAGCTCCTAGCTCAAAAAAAGCGAGCTCATCTCACGGACATCACAATACGTCCTTTTGCAAAGTTTATCTACACGTACTTCCTATTACAGGGCTTTCGTGACGGCCCAGCTGGATTTGCGTATGCTTTTATGATGAGCTTTCACGCTTTTCTTGTACGAGGAAAGATGTATCTGAAGCAAGCCAGGTAGCCATCAGAACCAGTGATTAATTTTCGCGCTTCACTCTGATCTCTGCACGCTCGGTATTGCCAGCTCGATCAGTTGCGACGATCACAATGACATTTTCGCCAGTGCTCAGGCTCAGCGCATGGGAAAAAGATCCATCAGCGCCCACAACAGCAGGAGAGTTATTAATTTGGATAGACACATCAGGATCAGTCGAACCTTCAACTGTGATACTATCGGAATCAACAAACTGTCCATCTGTCGGTGTCGTAATAGTCAGAGATGGCTTTGCAGATATGAGGGTTACCGTATACATTTGCGAGTCTTTTGTCTTTTTTGATTGAGGGTCTTTCGACTCGATATAGATAGCGTTGTCTCCCTGGCTCAGGCTCAAAGTAGTCTCAAATTCATCGCTATCGAGTGTTTGCTTATCTGCAACCTCATCATTGACGAATATGGTGATGTCTGTCCCGCGAGTGCCTTGGCCACTGAGTTTCAGCGTAGCCGAATTTGTCGCGTCAGGCACGTCATAGAGCTGTGCAGGGCCGAGAATATCAGTTTTCTTCAATCGGGCATCTTCAGATGTCGTGCCACGTGAGAGATCTGAGAGCCAAATGGATGTGTTGATAACGAGCTTGACACCCACTGTTGCCATAAATATGATCAACAAGACAAGCAAAAACAAATAGCGAGCGTTTTGGTTTTTTGTTTGAATGGGTCTGCTTCTCATAGTGTTGTTTTTTATGCCCTGTGAGCCAATGGTGGGATTCGAACCCGCGACCTACCCCTTACGAAGGGGGTGCTCTACCAGCTGAGCTACATTGGCTGATTTGGCAATGCATCTATTATACCGTATACTGAGAGGAGAGCATAGCTTCAAATTAGTGCACTGGGTGGACATATGACACGTAAAATAGCTCAATTTATATCGCTCGTACTTGGCATGCCATGGCTTGGCGTCATTATGTATGTGCTGTTGCACCAAACTGGACTGGATGCCCAGCAGTATAGATTTTTTGTCAAAATCTTCTTTCTTTTTTCCTTCTTTATTCCAACCCTTTTTTTCATCTGGGAATATCGCCATGGAGAAATATCTGATGCGGACATCACAAAGAGATCACAGCGGTATAAACTTCTGACGCTCGTATGTGTGTCAAATGTGGTCACACTCGTGTGCGCGTATCTGTATGGAACTCCGCTTTTGTATCATTTGGTGCTTGGTATCACGCTCGTTTTGCTTGCTGTGTATATCATTACTTTCTTCTGGAAAATTAGCCTGCACATGACATTCAATGTCGTGGGTATCACAATGATCAATATTACCCATGAGTGGCGAGCTATGTGGCTCTATGTGCTGATTCCTCTGATATTCTGGTCACGCCGTTTGCTTCGCAAGCATACGCCGTGGCAACTTGTGGCAGGATTCAGCGTCAGTCAGGCTATTTTGCTGGGTGTGGCAGTGTGGTACGGGCTGGCCTAGAGGCGCAGGCACTGTGGGTTTGAGCCGAAAGGATTTGAAGGCGTTACTCTACGATTATAGCACTGAGTAAGATGAAGTTCTCCGCTCGTTAACACTGAGGTGAATGCTACACATGTATCTCCTGCGTTGACTTCAGCCGAAGTATTCCTATCAGATGGAAGTCTTTGAGCTTTTTTAATTACAAGTAACGAGCACTTACCACTTTCGTAGTGGGTGCACGTCGAACAGGTTCTTGCTTCAAGTGGTATTACTGACATGCCTATAGTATACAACAGGGCTGGATAAAGTCAATAATGAGGTGTGACTAGAATTCAAACCTTCGAGGGAATACTCCATATCGAATTCTATCTGTAAGATCTTTGAATCGAGCTTGAAGAGTTGGGCGAAAGGCACGAGCATATACTCTCAGAAAATCCTCTTGCTTGCATGTATCATGTTCCTCGTGATATGGCACATAATGGGGGTATAAGCACTTTCCATATTTGACGCGTTCAGATGCAATTATTTTCCTTCCATCTACTCGAAAATGCCTGCAGTTACCACACTTTTCTTCAATTGCCATAGTTAAAAATAGCTTTTTACGGAAGTACTGAGTCCAAGCAACTGACGTACTTTATGGCCTAGGCGAGCTTCGTATAATGGGATACCAACTGGTTGCTCCGTACAATTTAATTCTGCAAATTTAGGTAAAGGTGTAGAATCTGGGTACACAAAACAATAACCTGTGCCTGTAGGGACTGATTCTGTCCCACGTCCTTTTCTCACAATTTCAAATGTATCTCTAAATGATTTACATGTCGCACAACAATGATCCAGATCAATTCTAGCTGTCATATTTAGTTAAAATACTAGTAACCTATCGTTATATGCCCGATTGTACACCCAGATGTCTAATTCTGCAACCAAGATGACAGCCAGTGTGAAGGAGATAGGATAATAAGTACTGCTGTAACGCTAATATTGCTTATTTGGTAGGTCCACAAATCAATCTTATCACGTAAGGATGGTTGTACTTCAGTAAACATACCTTTTCGATTGAGCTCAAACACTTCCATATGTAGACCATTGAAATGATACAACTTCCAAATGCTGTCATCTGTTTGGACTAGGTATGATTTTTCAAGCCAGTGACCGTCGATAGGATGTTTTGATATGAGCTTTTGGCCGATAGTACGAGGTTCATCAGGAAATGCAATGATAGACATACCTGGAGCTGTACATCTGTTTGCTGGGGGGATACTATCCTGAGCAACAGTTGTCAGGAAGGCACAATGTGTAAATGTAATCATATCCTTCTTTCCATCACCATCAATATCGACGATTGCGTGTTGCGCCAGATTCCAATCCTCAATGCTATAGTATTTATTGAAATGTTGAGTAAAGCTGTAGTTCGTATGAGTATCTTTGATGAAGAAATAATAAAGTGAGGTGAGAAGGAAAAGTAAAAGCAAAGTGGTGATAGTAAAAAAGAGATGGCGATGTTTGAAAAAAAGTTTGGTTTTCATACTGTATAAGGTTGATTATAGTATAATCAACCTATGGATAAAAGCTCATCAAAACTTCGTACCGTTTCAAACATTACAGCAGAAGCTGCTCTTTCAGCAGTTAATACCGCTTTCGCAGAAGCAAAAAAAGCGGGAGTTACCATCTCAGTAGCTGTTGTCGATACTTCTTTAAACCTTATTGCTTTTGCTAAAGGTGATGGAGCAACGCCACACAGTGCTGAAACAAGTCGTCGCAAAGCAAACACAGCTGCATCTACAGGAAAGGTAACCGGCTGGATGGATTCTGATCTGGCAGTGACACTCCCAATGGCGAGTGGCAATATTTTGACAAATGTTCCTGGTGGCATTCCACTTCGCTTTAACGGTGTCCTCGGTGGGGGACTAGGAATCGCTGGTGGAACTGTTGAGCAAGATGCTGCTGTCTCTAAAGCGATTTTGGATGCGATTGGTGCAGACAAAATGTAGATTTTAAACATCGACGATAAGGCCAACCTCAATTATTCGATAAGTGTTAAAATAAGCCACCGATTAATGCACCATTCATGAGGGGAACTATATCAGAGGTGGACTACCTTACGGAATATTTGATTAGCATAGTATTAAGCTTTTAAGGGTGCTTGAAAAATAGACTTTGAATTCTCCAGGCTAAAATAGAGAAATTCAGGTTATTTTTCAAGCCTTCTGAAAAATAGATTTGGCAAAGAAGTTCTGTAAATCTTGACCAGTTTTGACATAATAAGCACCCCTAGTTTTCCCACCCTTTCTCTCCAAGAGGCCTTTTTCTACCCAGTCACCAAATAGTCGAGAAACCTGTAAAGTGTCAGAAATCCCAGTAATATTACGAGCCAGTTGGTTAGTAATAGAACCATGATGATCAAGGTACTGTGAAACAGTATCCCAATAATCAACCTTTTGAAGGTTCATTAAGAAGAGAAGAACGGTATTTTGGCGAACTGTGGCTGGAAAATAGATGGGTTCATATAAATTATGTGTTTTCATCAATGCAAACATACGGTCAACTCACTATCCAATATCGAGATTAGGAGCTTCACTAAAACGACTGAGTACACGTTGAATGACTGGATTACGGGCAAACCTCTCTGCACGTAAGTTTGCAGAAGTAATGTGAGCAGGATATGCCCCAGGGCTTTCTATTTCTAAGTGATCGTCAAAGAAGCGAACCTGTATATCATTCTGGACTTGATAGTTACGATGAATCACAGCGTTTGCTATAGCCTCCTGAAAAACCCACTCTGGGATAAGTAAGCTTGGTCGAAAAGTTCCGCCTTGAAGTTTTGGCGAAGATTCTCGGACTACCTGTCGAAAGTATTCCACAGTTTGCTCAATTTGCCTAACTAAAGGACCTTCTATCGTAAAGGGTCTACGAACAAAGTTTGGCTCACCTGAATAATTGGGCTTTATACCAAAGTAATGGCTAATTTTAATGGAACACTTGCAAGAGAGAAGTACAGCTGGGTTCTTACCAAATAATAAAGCCCCTGCATTATTTAAAGTAAAACCGTCTTTCATCTTGTTAGCCAAACCATTGTCTTTTAGGAACTGCCAAGTGTCTTGATTTTGACTGTTTGTATCAACTTTATACTTATCAAGTAAGTCTGATTCTAGTTCTGTTAAATCAGTTACGCCCGAGTCTTCATCCTCAAATT
This sequence comes from uncultured Gammaproteobacteria bacterium, assembly GCA_964477065.1. Taxonomy (GTDB): domain Bacteria; phylum Patescibacteriota; class Microgenomatia; order UBA1406; family HO2-37-13b; genus 2-02-FULL-43-11-A. The sequence continues at coordinate 21,339 of CAYZCU010000010.1, read as the reverse complement.
TGATACTTCCACGCTCATAGCGTAGTCGTAAAATTTCTTGAGCTCCAATCTTCACATTTTGACTTCCCCTACGAATAAAAGTGTCACCATTTTTGAGCGAGTGAATATCATTGCTTTTCTGGGCACGAATAATCAATAATTTATCCCCCTTACCTTGTTTGTTCTCAATCTCCTCTTCAAAAGAACTTACGACATGTTGAAGAGGTGGATCAAATTCACTCTTTAGTAACTTAAGAAATTCTGAAACATTATCGGGATTTTCACTAATACCTATAAGTCTGTCCGAATCTTGGGCTTTCTTCTCATCCTCAAAACCGATAACTAAAAAGCCACCATCACCATTCGCAAAAGCACACAGACTTTCTAAAAGCTTTCTAGGTTGGACTGCTGCCCGCTTCGCTTCGAAGGTATTCCATTCCCGTAAACTTAATAGATTTTTGACTAATTCAGAATGATTTTTTGTCATAAATTTATTCTGATTTTAACAGAAATTGTCAGCCATAGGAGTTTAACAAAATTAGAAGACACAGCTTTCAGTTCGATTCTCGTTATTGGTATTGTGTTTGCCCAGATTAACGAAAATTTAAATGATTGTCACTCGAACGCGATGAAATGCAAATTATTTGAAGAAAATTTAAACTATAATTCAATAAGTTTCGTCTGGAGCGGGTGAGGAGAATCGAACTCCCGGCTCATCCTTGGGAAGGACGCATTGTACCACTCAACTACACCCGCTTCGCTGAAGTATACACCAACGACCGTCGTTGCATCAAAGCCAGGCTTTGATCAAGCCTGGCTTCAATGATAGACTGTTACTTCGCTCTGGGAAGTTTCAGGACTGTTCCTGCTTCAATACGGTCTGGATTGCGAAGCTTGTTTGCTTCGATAATCATCGTGTACTTGTTGCCGTCGCCATAGGCGCGAACTGCAATATCCCACAAATGATCCCCCTTGACCACCGTGTACGTGTCGCCTGTGATTGCCTTTGTCTTGTCAGACATTTCGCCGTCACCATTGACCGTTGCATCGTCGTCTGGTTGCTTATCAGCATCTTTGTCTTCATCAACCATTTTCACATCATCTGTCATATCAACTTGTTCATTTGGCAGAACCAATTCTGTCCCAACTTCAATAGTATTTGGATTCTTCAGATTGTTAGCCTTGATGATTGCTTCAGCTTTGTCCATAGATCCCAGCTGATCACGTGCAATGCTTGAAACTGAATCTCCCGGTTTCACGACATACGTTTTCTGTTTTGTATCCTGTGCATTCTTGTTCATATCATCCTTCTTTGGTGTCTCACCAGATCGGAAGATAAGCGTCATAATAACGAGAAAGACGAGCACTCCTAATGCAACAGAGAGATAGTTTTCACGAACTTTTTCAATAAGCTCTTGTTTGTAGTCTGTTATGTGTGCCATGTATGTCACCCCCTTTCAATTAGCTTGATATATCAACTTAATTCATCGCTAGTCTGGTGCAACAACCCAGCTGTAATTGCATGAGTCAGCGCCTTCACGAACGTCAAATTAGAGTCATTATAACAGGCGTAAAAGTCATTGCAAGATATCAAAGAGCATCAAAAATGAGGTTGCAGTCGCTAGCTCGTGGGAGTACCATGAGGGCATATGGCCGAATTTGATACGTCTAAAGACCTCGTCGATTTGCATGAAAACTTTGCAGGTGCTGTCACGCGCTTAGAAACAGAGCGAGATGCCCAGCCCCGTGTGCAGTTTACAGGTGAGTATCCCTTGGCAGTGCTCGCGGATGTGTCAGGTCTCTCTGTGGATGTGTTGGGCAAGGTCCTTATGAGTAATCATGTTATGAGCACGATGCATGGGTATCATATTGACCGGGTTATAAGCGCTTTGAAGAGCTATTTGGAAGGGGAGGCAGAGGATGTTGAGGAGTTAGAGGGCGTGGCGGCGTGAGGGGGAGTTAGGAGTGGAGAAGCTTAGTCATAATTGTTGTTGCCTCTTTGAATTGCATAGTATCTCTAGTTAGCGCAATACGAATAAAATTTTGTGGAGGATTATTCATAGACCAAAAAAAGTAACTGCCAGGTAGTACATGAATATTAGATAATTCAAGTAAAGAAACCATCTCTGATTCATTATAGTTATTCAGCTTTATCCAAGATACACTTAAATAGTCTTTTTCTTGTGGGATATGCCCTGTTCTTTCAAGGCATTTGTATAAAGAATCTCTGTTTTTCTGAATTATCGATTTCACAGAGTAGAGCTGATCATGAATTGAGTTTTGAATCAGCTTTGTCATCATTGAGAGAACAAATGGTGAGACATGCAATATCATATCAGTCCATATATTGTAGATATCGTCATAAATTGAATTCGAGATACAAATAAATGGAGCTTTAAGTTCAGATAATGGCCAAGTTTTTCCTGTATCTTCAATAATAAAGTAGTCCTTACCAAAATTAGCTAAAATTTCGTAATTATCGACAATAAGGTTTTCAGGAAGGTATGCTCTAAAGCAAAAGTCCATGATCAAAAGTATGTTGTTCTTAGAACAATACTTAACAAGAAAAGTAAAATTATCTTTTGATAATGAAATTCCAGTTGGATTATTAGGTGAGACTAAACATATTGCATTTGTCTTAATCTTATTAAGATCCTCAATAAAATTACCATTGTCAAAATTCTCATCGCAAATAGATTCAAGTTTAATGCTGTGTCTTCTAAATATATCTGCTAAATTATCGAAACATGGCTCAACAAGAGTCAAGGACATATTATTCATTCGTAAATAATTTGCGATAACTTCGATGCCCAAAGATGCAGAAGTACATTGCAAAAATTTATGATAATCGAAATTAGTAGTTTGTTTTGCTAATGTTAAAAACGTAGTTACATATTCGGATTCTAGGACACTCTGTTGCTGCCTATTTGAGTTATGAAAAATTGATGCTGAATCATCAATTATCTTTGACTCTGCTATTGACCAAGGTCTATATGCGTGACCATCTGTATAGTTATAGTTCTTATCAAGATATGGTCTTTCAACCACTGTGAGGTTTTTTTGCATCATATTTAATGCTTTCTTTTGCGGGACCGAGGGGACTCGAACCCCCGACCTCAGCCTTGACAGGGCTGCGCTCTAACCGACTGAGCTACGATCCCACGCGACACAGAGACATCTATCCAGACTGACGTATCAATCTGACAAGCCATAGTATAGCGAATGTATGAATTTTTGTAAATGCGCTAATATCGAGCCTTTGACGAATATAGAACCCTGACCACCACTTCACTAGCGCGACTTCGCCACATCCAGTACAATAAGCTATGCCAGCTGAGAAATCTACGCATCGCCCGACGAACAAAGAACTCGTACATATCCTCAAATCTATCGCGGCGGTTTACTTGATCCAAGGGGCTAATCGCTTTCGCCTCATTGCCTACCAAAAAGCCGCAGATGCCATTGAGCCTCTCACACAAGAAGTTTATGACATTTGGCAAAACGGTCAGCTTGATACGATCCAAGGGCTTGGATCATCCATGCAAGAGCACCTCAACGAATACTTTACCTCACCCAAAGACTCGTATTTTGAAAAACAGCTTGCTCAGCTTCCAGCTTCTGTGTATGAGCTCATGCGAGCCCCTGGGATTGGGCCGATGAAGGCCTATAAAATAGTCTCTGCCCTCCATCTCAATGATCCCAAAACGATCTTTGCAGATGTCCGCACCGCTGCCCAACAGAACAAGATAGCCGAGCTTGATTCATTTGGGGAAAAGTCACAGGCAGACATCATCAAAGCGCTTGATGTGCTTGATGAGCGGGGGACAACAGAAGGGCGTATGGCGCTGCCAGTTGCGATGCGCCTTGCAGATGACGTGACAGACTATCTCCTCAAGCACGATGCGGTGACACGAGTTGAGCCAATGGGTTCACTTCGCCGTCGTGCGCCAACAATTGGGGATGTGGATCTGCTCGTCGTCTGTGATGAGAAGCATATGCAGGAAGTCGTCCATCATTTTGTCCAGTATCCAGCGCGTATTTCTGTGGAAGCAGAAGGAAAGGATAAGGGAGCGATTATGGTGTCTGGAGGGCGTCGTGTGGATCTGCGGGTCATCCCCGAGAGACAATATGGAGCGATGATTCAATACTTCACAGGAAGTAAAGCGCACAACATCAAGCTCCGTGAGATAGCTCTGAAAAAGGGTTTTTCCCTCAATGAGTTTGGTATTAAGGATGTAAAAACAGGAGCAATCCATGAATTTTCGACTGAGGAAGGGTTTTATGACTTTCTTGATTTGCAATGGGTGCCTCCTGAAATGCGCGAAGGTTTTGATGAGATCAAATTGTCGCAAACGCACACGGTCCCACAGCTGATTACTGTCAAAGATATCTGTGGTGAATTTCATGTGCACTCGAATTTTGATGTGACGACCTCCCACGACCTCGGTGCCGATTCCATAGAGGCTATGGCTCGCAAAGCACATGAACTCGGCTATACCTACCTGGCGCTTTCTGAACACAGTCCCGCTAGCAAATGCACAGCCGAGGAAGCAACTGCGATCATCAAACGCAAGAAGGAAGCAATTGATGCGTGGAATGCAAAGCCTATCGTGCCAGTCCACCTCTTCAATTCACTTGAAATTGATATCCAGCCGGATGGGTCACTTGCCTTGCCAGAGAGCGCATTTGAGTACCTTGATCTGTGTGTGGTATCTCTGCATAGCTCTTTTCGCATGTCGCGTGCTGATATGACGAAGCGTATCCTGAAGGCATTTACGTATCCAAAGGTTCGCATCATGGGCCATCCAACAGGACGCATGCTTGGCAAGAGGGAAGAGGTCGATGCTGATTGGGAGACAATTATGAAGGAGGCCACAAAACGGGGGATTGCTCTGGAGATTAATGCCTCACCAGAACGGTTGGATCTACCAGAGGGGCTGGTCCGTCAAGCACTTATACACAAGACAAAGCTCGTCATCGATACAGACGCTCATGCTGCATCACATATGGATGGGATGGAATTTGGTGTCTATGTCGCACGTCGCGGTTGGGTCACGAAAAATGATATAATGAATACGAAATCATTGAAAGATATTATCCATTGGATCAATTCATAATATGAACATCACCACAACCCTGCTTATCGTCTTGGGACTTGTTATTGTCTACATCATTGCTTTGTACAACATGTTTGTGCAACTGCGCATGCGTATCAAGGAGGCCCTGTCGGGCATTGATGTCCAGCTCAAGCGTCGCGTTGATCTGATTCCAAACCTTGTTGAAACAGTGAAAGGCTACGCAAAGCATGAAAAAGAAGTCTTTGAAAATGTCACAACTGCACGAGCATCTTTGATGGGAGCACAGTCAACAGGAGCAAAGGCACAGGCCAACAACATGCTCACTGAGTCCCTCAAATCACTTTTTGCTGTAGCAGAGGCATATCCTGAGCTTAAAGCAAATGAGAACTTTCTCCAATTGCAGAGACAGCTTGAAGATACTGAGGATAAGGTCGCCTTTTCTCGACAGTTTTATAATACCAATGTGCTCAGTTACAATACAAAAGTACAATCCTTTCCAAGTAATCTGATCGCAAATGCATTTGGATTTACGCAGACTGAGTTCTTTGAGGCAACTGAGAAAGAGCGTGAAAATGTTGCCGTCTCATTTTCATAATATGAATCTGTATAGTCAGATCCAAGCAAATCGCATTCGCACGATACTCATCATGACCTTCTTCGTGGGAGTAACGGTGGCATTTTTCTATCTTATGGGATTGTATTTTGGTGATTCGCAGGCATATCTTGTGATCGGCATTGTCTTCACGCTTATTTCGAGCTTCTCGAGCTACTTTTATTCAGATAAAGTTGTCTTGGCAATGTCTGGAGCAAAGCCAGCTTCGCAAAAAGAGTACTTCGATTTCTATACGGTGACGGAAAATCTTGCACTCGGGGCTGGTATGCCCATGCCAAAGTTATATGTGATCGAGGATGAGGCGCTCAATGCCTTTGCAACAGGTCGCAATCCTGAACATGCTGTGGTTGTTGCAACGACTGGGATTCTCAAGAAACTTGATCGCTCAGAAATAGAAGGGGTCATCGCCCATGAGCTTTCCCATATTCGTAACTATGACATACTCGTTATGACGCTCGTAACCGTCCTGGTGGGGACGATTGGCTTTGCAGTGGACTATGCCTCGCGTATGATGCTGTGGGGACGTGGTAACAATGATCGAGATAACAATGGAGCTGGCGCAATCGCACTTGTCCTTTTTATCATCATGATGATTTTGATGCCCATCGTATCCACGCTTATCAAGTTTGCTGTTTCGCGTCGACGCGAATATTTAGCAGATGCATCAGGGGCACTCTTGACGCGCAATCCTGAAGGTCTCGCACGTGCACTTGAAAAAATTTCAGGAGATCCACATGTGATGCGCCATGCATCTTCTGCAACAGCGCACATGTTTATTTCAAATCCGTTTAAAAAAGGGACACGTGCTCAAAGCTTCATCCAAAATTTATTCAGCACGCATCCGCCAGTAGAGGATCGAATCAGGATTTTGCGAGGGAAGTAGCTACATTCGAGGGGCACCCAGGTTGTGCCAACCCCCAAATAATTTTGCTGCACGCTTACGTATTTCTAATGGACGACTGGCGTATGGAAATGATTCGTGCTCTCCCGCAAATAATTGTCTATTAAGATTTGCTACAACTCTCCGCAAAAATGAATCATCTTGGGGATTCCAATTAAGCCCTGGTGGGCACTCCCTGTGCTCAGATACATGATACGTATCGCAGACAGTGATGCCATTACCGAGAGTGTTTGGATTAATACCAGCTTCTCGACATACTTTACGAGGTTTAATATGGTGAACAGAAAGTGTATCATCTGGGCCTCCACAAAATCTGGTAAGTTCACAATCCACTCGACAGGTCTGATCACGTGTCTTAATAAATCTTTTTTGAGCGTCAGAAAAGCCACATTGTGATCTATCAACGCCAGCATCAAATCGATTAATACTCATCCATTTTTGCTCTATGAAAAAAACACTGTACCTCTCTTGTTGTTTATTTTCAACCCCCATGAGATACTCATACTATGACGCGCGAGGAAAAGGTAACAATTATTCTTCAACAGCTGAGGAAGCTTTTTCCGAATCTTAAAATCGCACTCAACTACACCCAGGATCATGAGCTCCTCATCGCAGTGATTCTTGCTGCGCAATGTACAGACAAAAAAGTCAATGAAGTGACGGAGAAATTGTTTAAAAAATATCCAACGATCGAAGCATTTGCAAATGCTGACTTTGATGAATTGTGTGTAGACCTACACTCAACAGGTTTCTATCGTGCCAAAGCAAAAAATGTTATTGCCACAGCTCAGAAACTGCGTGACACCTTTGGCAGTAAGCTCCCACGTACGATGGCAGAGATGATTACACTTCCGGGAGTTGCACGCAAAACTGCCAATGTCGTCTTGAGTGAACTATATGGAATCCGTGAAGGGATTGCTGTTGATACGCATGTGACACGATTGGCGAATAAATTTGGTCTGACACAAAACACTGATCCCGTCAAGATTGAAAAGGACTTGATCGCAATCACACCACCAGAGGACTGGCGATTGATTTCACTTGGGCTCGTCCAATATGGGAGGGACTACTCACCTGCACATAAAAAAGATAAAACGGATGATCCTATTTCACAAGCGCTTCACCTGTAAAATTGCCCGGCAATACGATACAATACTTCCATGTCAACGCTTACACCAGATGAGGTCACACGACTCGCACGTCTTTCACAGCTCACACTCAGTGATGAAGAGCTGAAATCATACCCACAGCAACTGGAAGAGAGTATAGCGTATGTGCACAATTTAGCTACTGTAGATACAAGTGGCGTGCCAGAAACTTTTTTCACCACAGATGCACACAATGTTATGGATGAGGATGTTGTCGATCCCACATGCATGCTCACGCAGGAGCAAGCTCTCAAAAATGCCTCCTCGACACGTAAAGGTTATTTCATTGTGAAGAGAATTTTGTAGTATGAAAGGCCGATCTTTGACGCAACTGCTCGCCGATGCTACGCCTGCACAGGACGTTGTAACGTATTATCATGACCGTATCAAAAAGCATAATCCCACGCTCAATGCATGTGTCAGCGATGGCGCGACTGAGCCAGAAGTTAACTCACGGGATGGGCTCCTTCACGGACTCCCCCTTCTGTTGAAAGACAATATCTCAACAACTCTGTTTCCGACGACTGCTTCCTCAGATGTTTTGCGTAGCTATACCCCACCATTTGATGCAACGGTGACAACTCGTCTGATAGAGGCTGGTGCGACTATTCTTGGAAAAACAAATCTCGACGCATGGGCACATGGTTCATCCACAGAGACGAGTGATTTCGGGGTGACGCATAATCCGTATAATCTCGATCATGTTCCTGGTGGTTCATCGGGAGGATCAGCGAGTGCTGTCAGTGCAGGACTTACTCCGGGAGCTATCGGGACTGAGACAGCTGGTTCTATCCGCCTTCCTGCATCGTGGAGTGGCATAGTCGGCTTGAAGCCTACCTATGGAAGAGTCTCTCGCCATGGTATTGTCGCGATGGGTTCATCGTGGGATTGTCCAGGACCGATGACCCAGACGGTTGAGGATGCAGCACTCCTGCTTGAAATCCTTGCTGGTCGTGATCCACATGATGCTACAACGCTTGATGCTCCAGTTGGCTCATATCGTGAGCAGATGCTCCAAACGACAAAGCGCACGATAGGTGTCCCTGCGACGTACTTTGATGATGTTGACCCTGAGATCCGTGCATCTGTCCAGGTATGTATTGAGATGCTCAAAGATCATGGCCACACAGTCGTCCCTGTTGAACTGATGCATCCATCCTTGGCTATCTCTGTATATATGCTTTTGCAACGATCAGAAGTGTCATCCAATCTCGCTCGCTTTGACGGCATCAGATATGGGCAGGATAGAACGCACTTTCATGATGAAGCTAAGAAACGTATTATGCTGGGAACATATGCTCTGTCGGCTGGATACTATGATGAGTATTACAAGAAAGCCCAAAAGGTGCGCTATTTGATTCGGGAAAACTTTATTGAAACATTTATGAAGGTTGATGCCTTGATTGCGCCAACTGCGCCCATTATTGCAACGCGCATAGGGGACAGTGCCTCATATGCATTTTATGGGGAAAAAATGGATGTCCTGACAGAGCCTGCATCTGCATCTGGCATTCCAGCTATTTCTATTCCATCAGGTATGCACAGTACAGGGCTTCCTATCGGTGTCCAGTTGATGGGACGACATTGTGAAGAAGGTACGATATTACAACTTGCACATGAGCTTGAGGGTAAGATTGGATTTGACCGATTGTCAGTTATGAAAAGATATGAATAAATCAGAATACGCACTCGTTGTCGGTTGGGAAATCCATGTCCAGCTTGCGACAAAATCAAAAATGTTTGAGCGATGCAGTGCAGATTGGTTTGGCAAAGAACCAAATTCAGTAGTTGGTCCACTTTCTCTGGGCCTTCCGGGCACACTCCCCGTTCCTAATAAACAGGCTATACAGTGGGCGATTCTTCTAGGAAAAGCGCTGAATTGTAAAACACATACAGTATCAAAATTTGACCGCAAGCATTACTTTTATCCTGACTTGCCCAAAGGGTACCAGATTAGTCAATATGATCAGCCTTTTTCGTATGATGGCTACTATGACATGAAATCTCGTCGTACAGGAGAGATGATGCGCATCGGTATCACTCGCGTTCATTTGGAAGAAGATACCGGGAAATTGATACATGAGGGCACTGATTCACTTGTAGATTTCAACCGTGCTGGCGTGCCATTGTGTGAGATTGTCACAGAGCCAGATTTTACGGATTCTCAGGATGTGAAACAGTTTTTGGAGGAGTTGCAGGTGATTGTCCGCTATCTGGGAATTTCGGATGCTGATATGGAAAAAGGATCTATGCGCCTTGAGCCCAATATTTCTGTTCGCAAACCTGGTGAGATTGGCCTGCCAAACTATAAAGTCGAGGTGAAAAACATTAACTCATTCAACTTCGCAAAACGTGCCATTGATTTTGAGTACGATCGACATGTTGCAATGTTGGAGAAGGGGGAGACGCCAGTTCAGGAGACGCGCGGATACGCTGAGGGCGTTGGTAAAACCGTTTCCCAGCGTATCAAAGAGGAAGCCTCTGATTATCGCTATATGCCTGAGCCAGATATTCCACCTTTTGCCTTGAGTGAGGCATTTATTGCTGATATTGAGGCACAGATGCCCGAGTTGCCTCACCAGCGATGTGCCCGTTATGAAACGTATGGCGTCACGTTTGCTGATGCATATGTTTTGACTCGCTCAAAGGACTTTGCTGATTACTTTGATAGTGTCTGTCTAGCGCTTGAATCGCACCTTGCGAAGCTCACATTCAAAAGTGCGACTATCCAGGCTGAGGTTGCCAAAATGTTGGTCAATAAGACCATCTCAACAACATCTGTGGAAGAGGCAGTTGCCAAGCTTCTGACGCTTTTGCAACCCATTGAAATGGATGCAGATCAATTAGGCACAGTTATAGCTGGAGTTCTAGCTGAAAATGAGGCTGTTGTACAGTCCTACAAGGCGGGTAAAGAAAGCTCTATTATGTTCCTCGTGGGCCAAGTGATGAAAGGTATGCACGGAAAAGCAGACGCAAAGGTTGTGATGGAGGAGCTGAAGAAGGGGATGGAGGACTAAGCTCAGCGTGTCCAATAAGGATTGTTAGTGCCTAATGATGGATATGAATGATTAATTGAAATTGGATCTCGAGGAGGTCTTACTGGGAACTTAGAAAGTAAATTTTCTATGACCCGTCCACTTTCCTTGTGAACTTTAATAACATATTGACGTCCATCATTACCTACTCCTCTACCAACCCAATGAGGACCCTCTCTCGTAACTTTTGGATGTGAGTTAGACTGGACTTCAACCATCCTTTGTAGCACGAGACTATCAAATATTTGCTTTGGTGATGCCATAAGTTGACAAGTATAACCTATAGGACATGAATCTTCAATAGCCTCATTCTTCCACAATGGCTACCTGTGCGGTATACTTAGGTATGTCTTTTATCCATCTGCATGTCCACAGTGAATATTCACTTCTTGATGGCCTCTCACGTATCCCCGACATCATTGCCAAAGCGAAGGAAAATGGGATGGATTCAGTTGCCTTGACAGACCATGGAGCAATGTATGGAGCATTTCGCTTTTACATTGAAGCTAAAAAGGCTGGTATCAAGCCAATCATGGGTTTGGAAGCATATAAAGCGCCAGGTCATCGTTCAGAAAAATCTGAAAATGGTGAAAAGCACACCTTTCATCTTACCCTTCTTGCAAAGAACTATGCAGGCTATAAAAACTTGATGAAGCTGACCTCCTACGCCCATACTGAAGGCTTTTATTATAAGCCTCGCATTGACTTTGAACTTCTTGAAAAATACAACGAAGGGGTCATGTGTCTCTCTGGCTGTATGAATAGTGAAATTTGTGTTGCCCTCCGTGAAAATCAGCAAAAAAAAGCTGAGACATTACTCAAAAAATACCATTCCATTTTTAAGGATGACTTTTACATCGAAATTCAGCGTGCACCAGGACTTGAGGGTCAAGATGAGCTCAATGACTCACTCATTGCGCTTTCCCGTAAGTACAATATCCCCCTTGTCGCCACGTGTGACGCTCACTATATCAATCGTGAAGATGCGTATGCGCAAGATGTCCTTGTATGTATCCAAACTGGGCGAACCATTTATGATGATGGGCGCATGAGTATGCTTGACACCCCAGAGTTTTATTTCAAAACTGAGGCTGAAATGCGTGATTTGTTTCGTGATTTGCCAGAAGCGATCGACAACACTCAGCTGATTGCTGATAAGGTTGATATCGAGATTCCCTATGGGACGCTTATTTTCCCTAAATTTGATATTCCCGATGGGACAGATGCCCCACAATACTTGCGTAAACTGACGTATGAGCGAGCACTTGAGCGTATGGGTGAAATCACAGATGTCGCACGGACACGGCTTGATTATGAGCTGGATATCATCATTCAAAAAGGATATGCGTCGTACTTTTTAGTGGTTCAAGATTTTATCAACTGGGCGAAGGATCAAAGCATCGGTGTGGGCCCTGGAAGAGGATCTGGAGCTGGATCACTTGTTGCCTATTCGTTGAGAATCACGGATGTGAATCCACTGATCTATGATGTGCCTTTTGAACGATTTTTGAATCCTGAGCGACCGTCTCCACCTGATTTTGATGTGGATTTTGCAGATATCCAGCGAGATCGCGTCATTGAATATGTGACGCATAAATATGGCAAAGATAAAGTAGCTCAGATTATCACGTTTGGGCGTATGGAGGCTAAAATGGCAGTTCGAGATGTGGCGCGAGCTCTTGGCCAATCATATAGCCAAGGGGATCGACTTTCTAAAATGATTCCAGAAGGTAAGCAAGGCTTTGGTATGAAACTCACGCAAGCGCTTGAGGTTAGTCCAACGCTCAAAATGGCCTATGCACAAGAGGAAGATGTCAAAAAAGTCATTGATATCGCACTTAAGCTTGAAGGAATCACCCGCCATGCATCCACACATGCAGCAGGCGTGATTATCGCAGATAAGGATCTCATGGAGTATGTTCCGCTTGCCGTTGAAGCGAAGCATGGAAAAGTTGTCACGCAATATGACATGTATTGTCTTGACCTGAATGCAGTGTCAAATAATGAAGGCGTTGGTTTGACAAAGTTTGACTTTTTGGGTCTGCGAAATTTGACAATTATCGATAATGCAATTAAGTTTGTGCACGATAGAACGGGTGAAACGGTCAAGATTTCAGATGTTCCTCTTGATGATGCCAAGACGTATAAGCTCCTTTCTGAGGGGAAAACAATTGGCGTCTTTCAACTTGAATCTCGTGGTATGCAAAAACTTGCGAAAGATCTGCAACCCTCACGTATCACAGATGTTTCAGCTATGGTAGCGCTCTATCGACCGGGGCCCATGGAAATGATCCCTGTTTTCTTGAAAGGTAAGAAGAACATGAAGGCGATCAAGTATCTCCATCCTGATCTGAAGCAAGTTCTTGAAGAAACGTATGGAATTTTTGTCTATCAAGAGCAGGTTATGAAGGTGGCAAATTTGTTTGCAGGATACACAATGAGTGAAGCAGACGGCTTTCGTAAAGCTATGGGTAAGAAAAAGCCTGAATTAATGGCAAAGGAAAAAATCAAATTTTTCGAAGGCGCTAAAAAGAATGGCTATGACGAAAAAATGATTAAAACACTGTATGCAAGCATTGAAAAATTCGCTGCATATGGTTTTAACAAGCCTCACGCTGTTTCATATGCTTTGATTGCATACTGGACAGCCTACATGAAGGCAAACTATCCAGTTGACTACATGTCTGCATTGCTTTCAGCAGATTTGCAAGGTTCAGCTGGTGCGCAAAAGGAAGCGAAGGTCTTTCAAGCTATGGAAGAGGCGAAATCAATGGGCATTGAGATCCGCCAGCCAGATATCAATGCGTCACTCATGGACTTTTCTGTTGA
>CAYZCU010000010.1:0-7746 GCA_964477065.1 uncultured Gammaproteobacteria bacterium | reverse complement strand
CGGGTTGACGGCTGTCAAAGGCGTCGGTCGATCAGCCATTGAATCCATCCTTGAGTCGCGACAAAATGGGCCATTTGTTGGTTTGCGCGACTTTTTAGCACGCGTCGATACAAGCAAAGCAAACAAGCGCACCGTTGAGAGCCTCATCAAAGCAGGAGCGTTTGATGCCTTTGGGACGCGAAAGAGCTTGCTCACGTACTATCCTCAAGCGCTCGCTGAATCACAAACAAAGAAGAAACAAATTCAGTCAGGGCAGTTTGATCTCTTTGGAAATAAGGAGGTTCTTGTGATGCATGATGAAGAGCTCTCTGATGAAGAGTTTTCAGAGAATTCACTTATCTTGCAAGAGAAAGAAGTTATTGGTTTTACCATCAATCGCAATCAACTGAAGCAGTACGCACATCTTATAGAAACGAAAGTAAAGAAGAAATTTGGTGAGTTGTCTGCTGAGGATGTTGGGAAGGACTTTATCATGGCAGGATCAATTAGTGCCGTCAAAAATGTGACGACGAAAAAGAATAACGAACCTATGGCATTTGTCACTATGTATGACGAAACAGGTTCAGGGGAGTGTATCGTTTTCCCCAAGATGTTTGCGACATCTCGTGCATTGTGGCAGGAAAATACAGCGGTTATGTTCAAGGGTAAGATAGATGAACGGGATGGGGAATTATTGATCATAGTTGAAAAAGCTCTGGATCTTGCAAAGATGGGTTGAATACAGGCTTGAGATTCTGTATTATAGGAGCGGTTATGATACGTAAGCCTGAATAACAATTTTTTAATCTCTGTTGCTACATATAAGCATAAAGCCGGAAGTTATATTTTCAGTAGCTGGGTTTCCAGTGACGAATTCTATACTCGCTAGTTGGATCGGGATTATCGTTTTTGCACTTCTGGCTCTTCAATTTTATCGCAATCCTCGGTCAACGTCTCTTTATGCTGTCACCGTGAGATATATTCTGCGATCTATGTATGCATTTTTTAGCCCCGTTGCTGGAAAAGTTGGAGATCGAGTCTACCCACTCATTGCTTCACTGTTTCTCTTCATATTGTGTGCAAATTGGATTGGTCTCTTGCCGGGATTTGGCAGTATCACGATACAACCTCATATAGGTCAATCAGTTGAAAAAGCTCATGAGTCAGTACCCCTACTTCGTGGAGCAACAGCTGATTTGAACATGACACTTGCACTGGCACTCATTTCATTTGTCTCGATTCAATATTTTGGCATCACCGAATTGAAAATAGGATTTGTAAAGAAGTTTCTTAATTTCAGTAGCCCCTTAAATTTTTTTATCGGTATACTGGAGATAGTATCTGAAATTTCAAAAATAATTTCTTTTACGTTTCGACTATTTGGAAACATGTTTGCGGGAGAAGTTCTCATTGTCGTCATTGCATTTTTGATTCCCGTTTTTGCATCAACGCCATTTTTATTTTTAGAAATTTTTGTCAGTGTGATTCAAGCACTCGTGTTTGCCTTATTGACCGCTGTCTTTATTAATCTATCAACAACAGCACATCATTAATAATTAAATACATCTTATGGATACAGAAGGAGCAAAGTTAATCGGTACGGCTTTAGCAATTGGGTTAGGTGCAATTGGACCAGGGATCGGCATCGGTATTATTGGTGGAAAAGCTCTTGAAGCTCTTGGACGCAATCCAGAGGCACGAGATACTATTCAAACAGTTATGATTCTCGGACTCGCATTTGCAGAGGCAGTTGCAATTTATGCTCTTGTTATTTCACTCATCATTAAATTTGCCTAAGTATGGAAGCACTTGGTTTAGATATACGATTTTTGATTGCACAGCTGGTTAATTTTGGTGTCTTTGCGTTTGTGTTTGTCAAATTCTTGCATAAGCCATTCATGGCATATCTTGCAGACCAGCGTAAAGAAGAGGATGAAAAGGTTCGTTTACTTGCAGATCTTCACAAGCAAGAAGAAAGTCTTCTCGAGAAAGAGAAAGCAGTGTTAGACGAAGCTCACAAGCAAGCAGAAGCATTACTCAAAGAAGCTCGCACAGAAGCAGAAGAAGCAGTTCAAAAGATTCGTGCAGATGCGCAGGAAGAGGTGCTTGAATTGAAGCGACGTGGCCAAAAGGAGCTTGCAGAGTCTCAATCACGAATGCATGATGAAATTCGCGCAAAAGCGCTTTCCACTGCTCAGACACTCACTGCAGAAGTATTGAAGCATAAGCTCACGGAAGAGCACCACAAGGATATCATCAAGCATGTTACTCAATCTCTGAAAGAATCAGCTGTTTATGAAAATTGATATACACACCAAAACACAACTGAAAAAGCGCATCGTGAAGATGTTGCATGATGATGTACAGCGGGAGGTAGTCATACAGTCGGCAGTGAGTTTGACACCTGATCAGCAAGATGAGCTGTATAGAGCACTCCCCAGTTTGAAACATGCACATTGTACGTTTGAAACCAAACCTGAACTTTTAGGCGGATTGGTCATTAGAGATGGATCAAAGATTATTGATGCATCCTTGAGGGGGTCATTAGATTCGATTATGTCATCACTTATATGAAACTTGTCGACGATATTTTGAAGGAAATTGAACAGGATATGAAGGCTACCAAGCAGACGGTTGCCCAACGTAATGTCGGGTATGTCACGGAGGTCAAGGATGAGGTTGTCTTTATAGATGGCCTTGCAGATTCGCCCTATGGAGAGCTTATTACATTCCCCGGAGGTATTCAAGGGATGGTTGTGGATTTACTTGAAGACGCTGTTGGTGCAATTGTTTTTGGTGACTATACAGCTATTCACGAAGGAGATGAGGTGATAGGATCTGGAGATATCTTTAAAGTACCTGTATCTGATGCGTATCTTGGCCGAGTCGTCAATGGTATTGCTTCACCCATAGATGGAAAGGGAACTATACAAAGCAGTGAAATGGCATTCATTGATCCGCTTGCTCCTGGAGTCATGGCACGTGAACCTGTTTCAGTCCCCGTTCAAACAGGAATTAAGGCCATTGACGCTTTGATTCCCGTTGGTCGAGGGCAGCGTGAGCTCATTATTGGTGATCGACGAACAGGTAAGACAACTATTGCAATTGACACCTTACTTAATCAGAAGGGCCAAAACATGATATGTATTTACTGTGCTATTGGCCAGCGCCGTGCCAATACCGCCTCAGTTGCAAAGCTTCTTGAGGACAGAGGAGCAATGGACTACACAATCATTGTTTCTGCATCTGCCTCTGATTCAGCTTCTATGCAATACATCGCTCCCTATGTAGCAACAACTATCGGGGAGTATTTCATGAATCAAGGGAAAGATGTTCTTGTCATATACGATGATCTGACGAAGCATGCGTGGGCGTATCGCCAAGTATCACTCATTTTGCGTCGACCAGCAGGGCGCGAAGCCTATCCAGGTGATATATTTTATGCTCATTCACGACTTCTTGAGCGCGCATGTCGACTCAATGCTGACAATGGTGGCGGTTCCTTGACGTCCTTACCGATTATTGAGACGCAGGAGGGTGATTTATCTGCGTATATTCCGACAAATGTCATTTCTATTACAGATGGCCAGATATTCCTTGAAGCTGATTTGTTTAATGCAGGTATTAGGCCAGCAATTAATGTCGGCGCTTCAGTCTCACGTGTTGGAAGCTCTGCTCAAACAAAAGCTATGAAATCAGTTGCTAAAACACTCAAAAGTGATCTTGCGCAATATCGAGAACTCGCTGCCTTTGCACAGTTTGAATCTGAACTCGATGAAGACACGAAAAAGCTCATAGATCGGGGTGTTCGTATGACCCAATTGCTCAAACAAGGCAAAAACCAGCCATATTCCCTTGCTGATGAGGTAATCGTATTTTGGTTTGGTGGAAAAGGCTATTTTGATATGCTGCATCCGCATGAAGTGTCAGAATGCGAAGCACAATTGCTTAGATACATGCACGAGTCACATCAAGAAGTTGGGGAATCACTTGAGAAATCAAAAATTATTGATGAAGCAACTGAAAAGAAGCTTGCTCACATCGTAGAGTTATTTATGAAGAAATTTTATCCCGATCGAGACATTTAGAAATCTAGAGAGCTAGAAATCTAGAGAGCTAGTTTTCCAGATTTCTAGATCACTAGGTTACTAGATCACTAGATCACTATAACCATGAACATCCGAGACATACGAAAAAAAATAAAATCAGTCAAAAATGTACGCAAAATTACAAATGCGATGCATATGGTTTCTGCTGTAAAGATGAAGAAATCTCAAAAAATTGCTCTGGAAGGCCGAGAATATCGTCATGCGTTATTTTCAATGCTTCACACACTTCTGCAATCACACCAAACGGATGATTTGAAAATACCACTTTTGATGCAAACACAGGGTACGAAGAAATTGTATATTCTCATGACCTCACATAAGGGATTATGTGGTGCATTTCATACTCGCTTGTTTCAATTTTTAACAAAAACATGTGATTCTGACAGTGACTTTATAGCAGTAGGGCAGAAAGGCGCACAGTTTATTGCGCACACATCGAGATCACTGATTGGAGATTTTGCTTCACACGCCTCGCGTGATGAAACACTTTCAGCACTCTATGCATTTACTGAAGACAAGTTTTTGACAGGTGAGTATGCATCCGTTTCTCTTATCTACAACTCATTTGTGAACTCAATGAAAAGTGAGCCGGTGTGTGTGCAGATTATGCCTATACAATCCCTTGATGATGTCGCGGGTGAACCACTTGACGCGCAGAGGCCTACATATGTCATTGAGCCATCAGCTGAGGTTGTTTTTCCACGATTGTTACAGGACTATGTTCGTGAAAAGCTTCGAAGCGCCTATGCAGACAGTGATGCTTCAGAGCATTCTGCCCGCATGATGGCTATGAAAACGGCTACAGATAATGCCCAAGATGTTGCTGATTCGCTGACACTGATGCGCAACACTGTACGCCAAACGCAGATTACAAATGAACTGCTTGATATGATAGCAGGAATGAACTCTTAATTATGATTCAAGGAAAAATAAGCGCAGTTAGAGGAGTTGTCGTTGATGTGGATTTTGATGAAAAAGAAACGCCACATGTATTGGAAGCACTTCAGGTGACTGTAGATAATGAAGTTCGCGTACTTGAGGTAGAGGCACTCATCGGCAATGGTCGCGTACGGACTGTTGCAATGAGTAATACGTATGGATTGAAGCGGGGCATGGCTGTTGAAGCGACGGGAGAATCTATTATTGTCCCCGTTGGCAATGAGACGCTTGGACGCATGTTTGATACGCTGGGAAAGCCTGTTGATGGCCTTGGCGATGTCAAAGCCACACACATGTCGAGCATTCACCGGTCAGCACCAACATTTGTCGAGCAATCCGCCAGTCAGGAAATCCTTGAAACAGGGATCAAAGTGCTTGATTTGCTTACGCCTTTCATGAAAGGTGGAAAGATTGCTGTCTATGGAGGAGCTGGAGTAGGTAAAACCGTTTTGATTCAAGAACTTATTCGCAACATTGCATCTGAGCACGGTGGTGTATCTGTCTTTACGGGTGTCGGTGAGCGTACGCGTGAAGGAAACGATATGTATCGTGAAATGCAGGAAAGTGGCGTCTTACCCAAAACAACACTTGTCTATGGTCAAATGAATGAACCACCGGGAAATCGACTTCGAGTGGCGCTCACGGGTGTGACGATGGCTGAACACTTTCGAGATGAAGAAGGTCAGGATGTGCTTTTGTTTATCGATAATATGTTTCGCTTTGCTCAAGCAGGCTCTGAAGTATCAGCTTTAATGGGCCGTATCCCATCTGCTGTCGGCTACCAGCCAACGCTCGCAAGTGAGATGTCAGCCTTACAGGAGCGTATTACGTCAACCCAAAAAGGCTCAATTACCTCTATGCAAGCTGTCTATGTGCCTGCAGACGACTACACGGATCCAGCACCCGTGGCAACATTTGCCCATTTGGATGCATCTGTCAGTCTTGAACGATCCCTTGCGGAGCAAGGCTTGTACCCAGCCATAGATCCCCTTTCATCCAGCTCATCTGCGCTTGATCCAAGTATCGCTGGTCAGGAGCACTATGATGTCGCTCAAAGCGTCCTCAAAATTTTGCAAAAATACAAAGATCTTCAAGATATTATTGCTATTTTGGGTATTGAAGAGCTCTCTGACGAAGATAAGCTTGTCGTTTCACGAGCTCGCAAGATTCAACGATTCTTGACACAACCATTCTTTGTTGCTGAGCAATTTTTGAATATGCCTGGTAAATATGTGCCTGTTGCTGAGACGGTGCGCGGATTTAAGGCTATTATCTCTGGTGAATATGATGATGTACCTGAGCAACGATTTTATCTCATTGGATCAATTGATGACATACAACGAGACTAATATGAGCTTACATCTCCAGATACTCACACCTCGACGAATCATCTTCGAGAAAGATATATCATTGGTCACCGTACCAGGCACTGATGGTGAGCTCACTGTGCTTGCTCAGCATGCGCCATTAGTGACATCGTTGGAAGAAGGCGTCGTGCGCATCGTAGCCGATGGAGGAGAGAATTTGTACTCAATCGGAGGTGGCTATCTTGAAACCGATGGGCAGCATGTGAAAATACTCGTGTCACGGGCATATGGTCAACATGACATAGATGAGCGTGAGGTGCGACTCGCACAAGAAGAAGCGGAGCGAGTGCTTGCCTCAGATGTGAGTGAGCATGAGCGAGAAGGAGCATTGCGTGATCTGCGACATGCGCTTTTTGACCAAAAACTCATTGAAAAGACGAAACATCGTAAGCACTAAAAATTGCATGAAAGATAGTTGACAAAAGCACCTTATCTGGATATACTACTACCTACATGTTGATTTCTATCAACCATCGTTAGGCATTCGGAGCGTGCACATTTTCGTCTCCCATCAGCCAACGAATTAAACGCTCAATTCGTTTAGTAGTACGTGCACGTTCTGATGAATTTCTCGTGCTCTCCTACTCTTCGAATATACGCTCATTGAAACAAGATATAGGTTTGTATTGCTTGGGCCTGTAGCTCAGTTGGCTAGAGCGTCCGCCTTGCACGCGGAAGGTCAGGGGTTCGAATCCCCTCGGGTCCACAGCTCGTTTACAGTGCGTAGTGATTGATGGAAAGTTCAAGCTTTCATTTTGATTGTAATCTTTATTGATTCAAGCGAAATCAAAGTAGCCACCTTCCATCATTCAGTACCTACTGATGACGAAGCATGCACATTGACAATTTGGCAGGAAAAAAAATTAATTTCGCAAAATTAATAAAGAATTCGCAAAATATTTATGATTTTCGCAGATTGATTCAGTAAGAATTGATTTGCGGGATGTTAGCTAAAGCTAATGGTGGATGCCTTGGCAACGTAAGCCGAAGAAGGACGTGTGTACGAGCACGATATCGTCGATGAGCCCTCCAACAGGCACTTAATCGGCGGTTTCCGAATGGGACAACCCCGCTGTATGCAAATACAGTGACCCCGGCGTAAGTCGGGGAGGGAACCTGGTGAACTGAAACATCTTAGTAGCCAGAGGAAGAGAAATCAGATTTTCGACTTTTAGTCGAATAGAGATTCCGTGAGTAGCGGCGAGCGAAAGCGGAAGAGCCTAAACCCGATACTAAATTCGGGGGTTGCGGGACGCGCAATGTGGGATCACAATTTGTTAGAAAAATGACTTGGAAAGGTCAGCCAGAGAGAGTGAAAGCCTCGTATTCGAAAGCAATATTGTGCCCTAGCG
>CAYZCU010000009.1:18104-30764 GCA_964477065.1 uncultured Gammaproteobacteria bacterium | reverse complement strand
AAAACAACTTAAATTCGGAGATGATGCACGACAAGCACTTGCTCGTGGCGTCAATCTGTTAGCACAAGCTGTTACAACAACACTCGGACCTCGTGGGCGCAATGTCGCACTTGATAAGAAATTTGGACCACCAAGCGTCATTCATGACGGCGTCTCTGTCGCTAATGACATTTCTCTGGAAGATCCATATGAAAACATGGGCGTACAGTTAGCCAAGGCTGCCGCTTCAAAAACGGGTGAAGTCGCAGGCGATGGTACAACCACGTCTACTTTGCTCATGCAATCACTCGTGAATCTGGGAATGAAAAATATCACTGCTGGGCACAACCCAATGATTCTCAAGCGAGGTATCGAAAAAGCAGTTGCAGTGATTGTCGAGGAAATTCGCAAAACATCCAAGCAAATTCCCCTGGAGGATGAAAATGCAGTTGCGCAAGTTGCGACTATTTCTGCCGCAGATCCTGAGATTGGTAAGCTGATCGCCACTGCTTTCAAGCGGGTGGGTAAAGACGGTGTCATCAGCGTTGAAGAAGGCAAGGGCCTCGAAATGGAGGTTGATTACAAAGAAGGCATGGAGTTTGACAAAGGATATGCGTCTGCCTACTTTGTCACAAATCCTGAAAAGATGTCAGCTGAAATTAGCGATGCACATATCTTGATCACAGACAAAAAGATCAGTGCAATTGCTGAGCTTCTACCATTCCTTGAAAAGTTTGTGAAGATTTCAAAGAATCTTGTCATTATTGCTGATGATGTGGATGCTGAAGCACTTGCTACGCTCGTCGTTAATAAGATGCGCGGGACATTCAATGCCCTCGTCGTCAAGGCTCCTGGATTTGGGGATCGACGAAAAGCGATGCTTGATGATATTGCCATTCTCACTGGTGCAACAGTCGTATCAGCTGATACAGGCTCAACCCTTGAGACAATCGATATCGATGTTCTTGGACGAGCTGATAAAGTCTGGACTGATAAGGACACGACCCGCATTATCGGAGGGAAAGGTGATGCAAAAAAACTCACTGCACGTGTTGCTCAAATCAAGGCAGAAATTGATCAAGTAACATCTGACTTTGATAAAGAAAAACTGCTTGAGAGACTTGCAAAGCTCACTGGTGGCGTTGCAGTGATTCAAGTTGGCGCAACAACTGAAATTGAGCTCAAGGAAAAGAAAGAGCGCGTGGATGATGCTGTCTCTGCAACAAAAGCGGCGCTTGAAGAAGGTATCGTCCCTGGAGGTGGTACAACCTTGCTCAAAGCTCGAAAGGCATTACTTGCTCTCAAGGAGTCTACGAAAGATGCCGAAGAGAAAGTAGGTATCGATATCGTCTACAGTGCGTTGTGTGAGCCGGTTCGTATGCTTGCACGCAACTCTGGACTTGATGCTGGCGTCGTTCTGCATATGGTTGAGTCATCAAAGGATGCTGACTATGGCTTTAATGCGCAGACACTTGAATACGGCTCAATGCTCAAACAAGGTGTCGTTGATCCAACAAAGGTTGTGCGCAGTGCTCTTGAAAATGCAGCATCTGTGGCAACCATGATTCTCACCACAGAAGCACTCGTCACCGATGTCCCTGAAAAGAAAGATGACATGATGGGTGGTGGCGGAATGCCTGGTATGGGTGGTATGCCTGGCATGATGTAACAACATCTCTGAACGAAAAAAGCCCCGTGGAAACCCACGGGGTTTTTTTATGCTGTGTGATTCGCTATAATGCCTATCACCTATGACAACACAGGTCGGAACACTTCTCAAACAAGAACGCCTCTCCCAAAAATTGCATCTTGAAGATGTCGAAAAGACGACGCATATACGTATGATGAGTCTCAAGGCACTCGAAGCAAACAACTGGGAAGCATTTTCATCGAGAACGTATGCAAGTGGGATCGTCAAGCAGTATGGCAAATTTCTCGGTCTTGATGAAGAAAAACTATTAGCTTACTTCAGACGCGAATATGCGCAACATGAAAACATGCGCTTTAAAGAAAAAGCACCGGCGCATACATTTGTGTCACATAAGAGACGAGCCATCGGGCTTGCCGTGGTTATCATCGGGATACTTTTCGTCGCTTTTTTTGGCTATCAAACATATCTTTACCTCAAACCACCTGAGATTATCATTACCTCACCAACAGAAACTGTCTTTAAGCGTCGGGATAAAATCCTCCTCACGGGGACAGCGCCAGCTGAAACACTCATTACCATCAACGGGCGCGATGTCTATCTGGATGAAAAAAATCGATTCGAGGCAGATATCCCTCTCACCAAGGCACGAACGACAGTAACGATTGTTGCAACCGGAGCAAATGGACGCAAAACAGTTGTGAAAAAGGTGTATGAAAAGAGGTAGGGTTATATGGGGTCAATAGGAGTAGTGTGGAATTCACCTACTGGTAAATTATCAGGATCATCAGGAATAAATCTTCCCATCCCTTTAGCAATGAAGGTACGTCTCCCATTAACTCCAAGAGCTCTGATAGGAGGTATACGAATGGGGCGTTTATCACTATCAATTGGATGCCCATTATAATCAACTGATCCTTCCGGATAGCCAGGTGGAAGAACCGTGACTTTATCTTTACCCATAATTACTCACTAAACTCAGTTTTTGGGGCAGGAGGAAATCCAGTTCTCAGTCGAATAGGCCCTTGAGCAGGTACTGCTGGCGCTAAAACCCTAACTCTAAAGGGCTGACCATCGATGATGAGAATCCCATTATCCGCGGGTTTTGTAATATCATCGCGTGAAGCTGGTTGAAAATCTACTTTTTTACTTTGTTCTGGGTTTGGTTGTGTTTCTTTTTTAGCCATTCGTCATTTTCTCACCAAGTATTTTAAATTGCAAGTACCTATCACATCATCAGGCATATTTTCATCATTTTTACAGCTTCATTCTCACGACCGTGAGCTTCACCATTCATTATTGCAACAGTCTAAACCTCACGATATGAGCTTGACATCACATCTGTTTTTCTTCATAATGATTTCTAATGACTGTCTTAGATTTTTTCAAAAAGAAGCCACACGATGACGATGTTCAGGCTACTCCTGCACCACTTGGTCCTGTCGTGACTGCGACAACAACACAAACTATGGGTTCAACCGGACAATCGTACAACGGCATCGGGACCCCACCATCAGGTCAATCTTACAATGGTATTGGTATGCCACCTGCACCAGCCATGCCTGTCGTGACGCCTGCCACACCACCACTCGATGGAGCACCAGTCCCCCAGGCACCAGCACCAACACCTGTCGTACCACTTCAGCAAGGTTCAGCGCCTGTTCCAACGCCACCTATGAGCACACCTGCTCCAACGGATGCCCCAGCTGGAACACCACCATCACTATCTTCAGACACAAAAGCAGATCCGGCTGTTCCCCCAACGTCAGATTCAGCTATTGATCCTGATAAGCGAGGTCAGCTTGATCTCATGACACACATGACGCAACGATCAAATCGTATCTTTGTCACAGCTCAGCAAAAGGCTCAAGAATTGCAGTCTGAACTGATCGACTCAGAACACCTTCTCCATGGTTTACTTGCAGATCCTGAAATTTATAAGCTTTTTACGGAAAATAAAATTCAGCCTCAAATAATTGAGCAGGAATTGACTGCACTCTATAAAAAAGGCACTGCCCCATCTCAGCCACAACCATCACCTCGGGTGAAGCGCATACTTGATAATGCACTTGTTGTCGCACGCAAGCTTGGCTATGAATTTATATCACCTGAACATATATTGCTTGCTTTGTATGATGAAGGGGAAGGCGCTGGAGCTCGTGTATTGGCTAAACTTGGTGTCAAAAAAGAAGATCTGAATAAAAAAATCACAGGCAAAAAAGAGGGTCTGTCAGCTGATGGCAAGGAAGCAGACTCACACAGCCAAAGTGTTCTTGCACAATATACGAAAGATCTCACAGCTGTCGCAGAAAGTGGCCAGCTTGATCCTGTGGTAGAGCGCTCGGAGGTCATCGAACGAACTATTCACATCATCTCACGCCGAACTAAAAACAATCCTGTCCTCGTGGGAGAAGCAGGAGTCGGTAAAACAGCCGTTGTTGAAGGTCTTGCACAAAAAATTGTTTCCAAAGAAGTTCCTGAATCACTGATCGGGAAGCGAATTCTGCAACTTGACCTCATGGCCATATTGGCTGGTGCTTCACACCGTGGAGAATTTGAGGAACGCATGAAAAAAGTCATCGAAGAAATTGTCGCTGCAAATGGATCTATTATCTTGTTTATAGATGAAATTCATAACATCGTTGGCGCTGGAGCAGGTGGGAATGGATCACTGGATGCTTCCAATTTCCTCAAACCATCTCTTGCACGCGGAGAGTTGCAGATGATTGGCGCAACCACACTTACTGAATATCGTAAATACATTGAAAAAGATCCAGCTCTTGAGCGTCGCTTCCAACCAGTGCTTGTCCCTGAACCAGAGGTTGAACCAGCTATCAAGATGCTTAAGGCGCTCAAAGGCAAGTACGAAGCATTTCACCGCGTCCAAATCCCTGATGCAACAATTGAAGTTGCTGTAAAGCTGTCAAAGCGTTATGTTGGTGATCGATTCCTCCCTGATAAAGCAATTGACTTGATAGATGAAGCCGCCTCAGCAGTTCGCTTGCCACTTATTTCCCTTCCTGAGGAAATTCGATCCCATGAGGAGCGTCTCAAACAATTAAAGCAGGAAATGGATGAAAATGAGAAACGTGGTGACAAGGTTCGCTCAAAGATTTTGCAACCAAAAATTGATGATCTTGAGACAGCTCTGCATATCAAGCAAGAAGAATATAATGACAAAAAATCTCAGACGACTACAAGTGTGAGCGAACAAGCCATCAAGGATGTTATCTCGCGCTGGACAGGTATCCCTGTTTCTAAATTGTCTGATTCAGACACAGAAAAGCTCACAAAACTTGAGGATATTATTCACAAGAGACTTATCAATCAAAATCATGCCGTTGAGCCAGTTGCACAAGCTGTCAGACGGGGCCGTGCTGGACTCAAGTCTACAGATCGCCCTATCGGAAGTTTTGTCTTCCTTGGACCGACTGGTGTGGGTAAAACGGAGCTTTCCAAAACTCTTGCTGAAGTACTCTTCGGCCAGGAAGAAGCAATGATTCGGTTTGACATGACTGAATACATGGAAAAGCACGAAGTTGCAAAGCTTCTAGGTGCCCCTCCAGGATATGTTGGTTATGAAGAAGGTGGTAAACTGACTGAAGCTGTCCGCCGACGCCCCTATGCAGTCGTCCTTTTTGATGAAATTGAGAAGGCTCATCCTGATATTTTCAATATCCTGCTTCAAGTCCTTGATGATGGACGCCTAACAGATAACAAAGGTCATGTTGTCTCATTCAAAAACACCGTCGTTATCTGTACCTCAAACATCGGGACAAAGATGATCCAAGATGAGATACTTGCTCAAGGTAAAGCTGAGATTGAAGAGCCAACCGTGCTCTCGACATACACATTCTCACCACGCGGTCGCCAGATCATGACCATCATGGGAAAGGTCTTTGAGCGCGAATCTGCAACAAATGCATGGACAAACATGATGCTTCTTGATTACTTTGCTGGGCAAAAAATTCAAGAACACAAAATTATAGAGAAGCCTGATGGAACAAAAGAACAGCATGATGTTGAATCTGCCATTCAGTTCCCAGCCAAAAATTTTGACACGCACGCCATATCGCCACAAGGCGTTGAAATGATCACCTCTCAGGATCGCGTTTTCCAACGTACCGCAACAACGGCAAAGGTCTGGAATACCCTAACACTTATCGATTATTTCAAAGATGGCGTTGTCATTAATGCCCTCCCCGATGCGCCAGAGCAACAGCTTCCCACCGCTCGACTCAAATCGCATGCTTTTTCGACAGCTGAAGAAGAAGTTGTCACGCTTGCAGATCGATACTGGAAGCGTAAAGGTGATGAAGCCAACTGGAAGACAGGGACACTGCGAGAGTACTTTGAAGGGCATGCGATTCAAGCATCCACAGCTCCTGCAAAACCAGAGAAGCCTGCAGTGGATACAAAAGCACCAACACCTGTGCAAGCTGACAAACTACCTGACACAAAAAAACAGGACGAGCCACAAAAGCCTGAGGCTACTACTGCAAAGCCAGAATCTGCCACCGCTAAGCCGACATCTGAACAAGATAAAGGGACATTCCCTATCAACTATTGGGATATACATTTCTTTACCCAAGAAGGGACTGAATGTATCATCGTTGGGGATAAAATTTGGTCTCGTGCCACATCAGGGACGGTCTGGAAGATGCAGACATTGCATGATTACTTCGGCGCAGAGTTCCCACTTGAAAAAGAAATCGCAGAAAAGGAAAAAATTGAGGATGAGCTTGCAACAAATCAGTATGGCAAGATCAAAACGAAGGTCATGGGTGAGCTTTCAAAGTTCTTCCGACCTGAGCTTATCAACCGATTTGATGAAGTCATCATTTTTGAACCACTCAAGTACAAGCACATGCTTCAAATCGCTGAGCTTCAGCTTAAGAGCATCACAAAGCTCCTTGAGGATCAAAATATTGGATTCACCTGGAGTGAATCAGCTAAAAAGGAAATTGTCCGCCAGGGATTTGATCCAATCTACGGAGCTCGTCCGCTCAAGCGCACGATCCAAAAATTGATTGAAAATCCAATTTCTACGCTCATTATTGAGAAGAAAATTGATGAAAGTGATGCCCTCATGGTTGATTTTGATGGTGAAAACTTTATCTTTAATATCGAACATGTTTCATTTGAACCTATCAAAGAGTCACCGCTCTCAAAGGTTGTGAAAAAATACACCTGTAATGCATGTGGCGCATCTTTTGAGACAGAGGTAGTCAAACAATCCACCGTCGTGTGCCCACGTGATGGCAGTAAAGATGTGAAGGAAGTGGTCGAGCCTGTTGAGCCAGAAAAGAAGGAGGTGCCAGCACCATCACCGGTTGATATGAAGAAAGATCCGTCTACGGCTCAAGGTGATCCAAAGAAGGATGCTGTAACTCCACCACAGACTCCTGCTATGCCTGTTATACCACCAATGACGCCACCTGCAACGCCACCACAAGAGCAGAAGCCTCTTGATGGGACTCAGATGCAAAAGACATCCTAGTGCTTGCACCAAGCATATCGAGCATGTACTCTTATACTGTATGATCGAACTTGCAGATATCATTACCCCAATCCCAACGACTGCGCCTGTACAAAATGGTCTCACCATCGGATCTGGATCTGCAGCAACCACTATTTATAGCCCATTGCGTAAGGAGATTACAGATATTTCAAGTTTGACAGATCTGCTACTTCCAGCACTCTTTGGCTTTGCTGGCATTATCTTATTTGTCATGTTTGTCTACGCAGGATATACCTTTATGCTGTCTGAAGGAAAGGCAGACAAGCTGGGAAAGGCACAGGACACGTTTATATATGCAATCCTTGGATTTGCCCTATTGATATTTGCCTTTTTCCTCACGCGCATCGTCGGATACATCTTCGGGCTCAGTGGTGGAGGCCTCTTTGGTAACTAACTCTGTTTTGCTCAAAATCACGAGATAGACAGATGGTATGATATGATACTCATATGCTCGTCTCATCTCTGACACTCCACAATTATCGAAGCTACTCTGATAAGACATATGAGTTTGATCCACAGCTCACTCTCATCCAAGCACCAAATGCACATGGCAAGACAAATCTCCTCGAAGCACTTTATTTTGCATCGACAGGGCATGGTATGTATGAGGATGCAAAAGAAGAGCTTATTCGATTCGGAGAAAAAGATATGTATGTTATTTTGAAATGTGGTGATGATGGTGTTGAGCATGTCTTTAAAGCAGGGATACATACACTTGAAACAGGAGCTGTCAAACACTTCATGGTTGATACCAATCGCAAAGGGATGTTTAGCTATACAAAAGACACCCCACCAATGGTTGTTTTTTCACCATCATTTATGAATATCATTGAAGGAAGCCCTTCAAAGAGGCGCGTGTTTGTGGATACATTGCTGTGCAGGATTGACATCGAATACAAAAAACGTTTACGTAACTACGAAAACGCCCTGCGCAAACGAAACAAAATCATTGAAAAAGAGCGTGATGAAGCCAAACTCCGAGAAGCTCTGCACTTTTGGGATACCTATCTCATCGAGCAAGCTGACTATATCTGTGCAAAGCGGTTGTGGCTCACACAGTACATGAATAAGCATCCGTTAGCGGACATGAATCATGATTTTGAGCTTGTATATACTCCTAAAGTGATGAATGCACAGACGCTTGAGGAATCATTTGAAAAGCAATACTATCAACGACGAACGCTTGTTGGACCGCAACGAGATGAATTTCGCATCAAAAAAATAAAAGCAGGCACACCTGTCGATGTCCACACCTATGCCTCACGGGGAGAGCAACGCCTCGCGCTTCTCTGGCTCATCA
Organism: uncultured Gammaproteobacteria bacterium; assembly: GCA_964477065.1. Taxonomy (GTDB): domain Bacteria; phylum Patescibacteriota; class Microgenomatia; order UBA1406; family HO2-37-13b; genus 2-02-FULL-43-11-A. The sequence goes on along the minus strand of CAYZCU010000009.1, from coordinate 22,316 downwards.
TTCACCAACTCAATCTCTATGCTGAAAAACTAGATCGCCCGCCCATTCTCCTGCTTGATGATATCTTGTCTGAATTAGACGATGACAACAAGACATTGATTCAAGGTATCGTCCAGAAGTATCAGACGATTATCACCTCGGCAGAAGAGATTCCGAAAGAGGTAATGCGCCCGGGGAGGGTGATCCATCTGGTAAAATAGTGTTGTACTTGGAGGAGTAACTAAGTGGCCATACGGTGCCGCTCTCGAAAAGCGTGCGAGGCTTGCCTCACGCGGGTTCGAATCCCGCCTCCTCCGCAATAAATGCGAAAATCTTGCACGTCTCATCCCTTACACAATTCGGCATACTAAGGCTCGATGTCGTGAAGAGACCCGTAAAGCAGTGAGTGCCCCCAAAAGGAATCATATTTGTACAACTATTGCAGGAGCTGATAGAAAGTTGATTGAATTATAATATGCACATGAAAAATAATTTCATGTCTCTTAAAAATAGCCGAAAACTCTGTTACATTGAATATGGAGATCCAAAAGGTTTCCCTGTGTTTTTCTTCCATGGATGGCCTGGATCTCGATTGCAAGGAGATGGCATGCACGAAATTGCATCAAGAAATAAGATCAGACTTATCGCAACAGATAGGCCCGGGTTTGGTTTGTCAGATTATTATGAAACACGTACGCTTCTTGATTGGCCCGATGACATTGTTTCACTAGCGAGTCACCTCAACATTAAAAAGTTTTCTATTCTAGGAAATTCTGGTGGTGGACCATATGTTGCTGCATGTGCGTTCAAAATCCCTCAATACGTCCATAAAGCTGGGATATCTGTTGGACTGTCACCAACGAATGTCAAAGGGGTATTGAGAGGCATGGCTTTTCACAATCAAGCATTGTGGTTTTTGTACCACTATATTCCACTATTAATGAAACTAAACGCATATGGATTTTATGTAAGGGAAAAGCTATTTCCTTCTGATACCTCATTTACCTTTAGCTCTAAAGCAGATCAGGCCATGCTCACTGAAGACGTAAAAAAATGTATCCTAAAAAATCGACACGAGGCTTTTCGACAAGGCATTAAAGGTGTTGCTCAGGATCTTAAATTGTATACACATGATTGGGGTTTTTCGCTTGAAAATATCCACGCAAAAGTATATTTATGGTATGGTGCGCTGGATAAGAGTGTTCCTACCGAAATGGGGAAATATTATGAAAAACATATTCCTCATGCAAAACTTACCATCTATCCTGATGTTGGACACCTTCTTTTAACAAAGTATAGTGAGGATGTACTAAAGGAGTTAGCCTCGCCAATGTGATAAAATGGGACTATACTAACCTCCGGAGTTGGGAAGAAGGTTGGGACAGGGAAAACTTGAAATTTGTCGCCAAGTGAGTTCAAGGAGAGGTCGCATAGTGGCCTAGTGCAGCGGTTTACTAAACCGCCGTCCGCAAGGACCGCGAGTTCGAATCTCGCCCTCTCCGCACAAGAAAAATTTGATACAATATTTAACCATGACATACCCAGAAAAACCATCATCTGCTCATCCTGTAGCTAGACTGATGAAAAAAGATAGAGAAGATCTTCTTCCCCCATCCTTTATCGAACTTCTACTTACTGGTGATGAACCTGCATGGTGTGTAGATGGCCGACCAGATCCAAGCAAACCCAAAGGACCCCAAATGCTTGGCGGATCACTTCATCCGATCTTATTATCTGCCATTGCTCAGGACGTTGATTTTGATGAAGATGTCATTCGTGATGGCTTATCTAGATTAGAGGCTGCTGGGCATCCTACTGGAGCTCATGAAGGATCACATAAAGACCCTGATACAGGAAAAAGTGACTGTGGTTTTGCTGATATGATGCCTGTTGTTTTGCAAACAGCTCTTGATCGAAAAGACGATATAGTCACACGACTCAAAGCAATCTATGAGGCAAACAAAGATAAAATTGGTGAAACACCACTCCCATTTGAAGAGCTTATTGAAAAAGCTTTTGCTGATTTGAGGAAATATTCTTCACAAAAAATCATGCTTACGGGGGCTCCATTAATTCAGATTACAGCTCAAACTGGAGCGACTATTGAATGTGTTGAAGGTGACCATGCTGAAGAAATCGCATTTGTTAATATCCAAAGGGGTACAACTTTTGACACTGTTCAAGCGAATCGTGATGGACGACAGGCATTTAATCTCGATCTCTGGGCTGTCATAGAGCAATCCGGCAAGCTTGGAGTTGAGGCCTCATTTGCCTTAGCAGCTTCACTTATCTTATATCTTGCAACTGAAATAGTTCTTGTCGAAATGAAGGGCAAGCCAGCAGTGTCAGTTGCAATTCATTAGCATGCAAAACCACCCACTCACCGGCTCATGTGAAAGCAGGATTAAGGCCCACCTATTCGCATTCATGGCTGGATTTGCACCCCGATGGAAAAAGTAGTAGTATGTAAAAATATGAACATTATGACAATACTCATCGCAACCGTCCTGCAATTTATTTTTGGCGCAATTTGGTACAGCGCGCTTTTTGGCAACCTGTGGGGCAAAATACACGGTTTTGACAAACTTTCCAAAGACGTCCAACAAAAAATGATGAAGGAAATGGGGCCTTACTATGCAGTGCAATTTCTCGTAACCATACTCACGACCTATGTCCTTGGCCGAATCATCTCCCTAGTCCCAGCTGAAACAAACACCTATATGCTTGCTGGACTGCTCTGGTTGGGATTTATGGTGCCTGTACAGATCAGTGGCGTCATCTTTGGTGGCACTGAAGGGAAATGGATCATCAAAAAAATAGCAGTCCAAGCTGGTGCTGCACTTTGCTGTCTTGAGATCGCGGCGCTGGTATTTGCATTCAAATAATTACTGACTACTTTTGCTACAAACACAAGCAGTGTTGTATAATCTGCCTTAATCAAGTGATATCTACCTATGAACACGAGAATTATTCGAACGAATGTATTTGAAGAAGCATGTCAGCTCGAACTAATGGATTTTGAGCCTCAAGATCGAATTCGATGGAAAGAATTTTTTGATCAATGGTTTAAACTCAAAATGGGTTTACGTGAATACCTTTCTCGAGAACCAAATCTTCCAGAAGGACTATCTGAAGTTGCTTTTTGCTTGTGGTCAGGTTCATCGCGATTTATATCAGCTCGAGGACTATCAAATACTTCATTTGATACATTTAACTCAAAAACTGAAAGAGCGGAGCAAATCAAAGCATGCAGCGTCGAACATGATCTGACCTCATTTGGTCCAAAATCAAAATGGGATGATTTGTATTTTATGGACTTTTACAATAATGGCAAAGTTGATGGATATTTTGATGTATACAAAATAGCAACTGAACTGATATATTCGATAAAGGTTAATAAAAATCAAAGATTTTTAGAGCAACAGCAAGATATGAGGCGCCCACGACTATGTATAAAGAAAGACATAATTGTCAAATATGGACTTGAACCAATTGCAAAATCAGTTTCTGTTTGGAAATAGCTACTCTCATAATACCTTTCGCATTTGTCTGGCAATTGCTTCAATTACTGGGACACTTACTGAATTCCCAATTTGCTTGTATAGTGTCGAATCTGCTTCACTTGGAAGCACATAATATTTTGGAAATCCTTGGATTCTCGCACATTCGATGGGCATCAATTTCCTTATACCAACTGAATCTTTAACTATTGGGACATTATGGCCACCCATTCCCATATTTGCTGTTAAAGTTGGGCATACCCCCTTTTTATTTTCTCGAACATACTGCCTCCTCCACTGATAAATACCTCCTTCTTTTACATGGTTCTTGAGCTTATCAAACAATGGCTTACCATTGTAGTAATATTTCTCAGGCACCTCCAGTTCTAGAAGATCAAATACACTTACAGTCAGTTTCACAGGCTCAGGAAATTCAAATCGGCTGTATTCGTTTTTGTCTTTAAAACCGACAATATATATCCTTTCTCTATTTTGAGGGATATTACCGTACTCCATACTATTGAGAACTTTGTACGTAACATAATAACCTAGGTTCTCTAAAGTCGACAAAATGATTTTAAATGTTCTGCCACCATCATGCGATTTCAAGTTTTTTACATTTTCGAGTAAAAATGCACTCGGCATTCGTTCATCAAGAATTTTTGCAATATCAAAAAACAAGTTCCCTCGACCTTTTTCATCATTAAAGCCTCTTCGGTAACCTGCAATAGAA
>CAYZCU010000009.1:0-18094 GCA_964477065.1 uncultured Gammaproteobacteria bacterium | reverse complement strand
ATGCTTGACAGGGAAACCCACCAAGTAATATATCAAATGCTGGAAGTGAGCTGATATCTACATTTTTAATATCATCAACCGTTAGTTTGGGATGATCAAAGTTGAGATCGTAAGTAATTGCGCACTTAGGTTCAAAGTCATTAGCAAATACTGTTGTGAAACCTGCTGATTCAAACCCTTTTCTAATTCCGCCAATACCTGCAAAAAGATCAATTGTACGGGTATTATTTAGATTATTTCTTTTTTGCATATATTTTTGTAAGCAATTTAGTATACATTCTCAGACTGTATTAACCAAATGTTCTGTATTTGCATACTAAAGAGGTATACTACCTCATGCCTCACACCCCAGAAGCATTTACTCGAAGACAAGCAATATACCTTGCTGGACTGACCTTGCTCCATAGATCGCTTCATGTCAGCTCATCACGAAGGCCTATTACCCTTCTGGACGCACATGACACCCTCACACCAGAGCAGTGGGCACGCTTACATGATGCACTCGTCATCATGCATAAAAGCTATCCGACTGATCAAGTTAAACCGAGGAAGCACGGAAGTGGATTTCATGCAGGGGAAGGTACGTTTTTGACGAATCGGCATGTGCTTTTTGATGACGTTGATAGTCGAGAAGCGGTTACGAGGACAAGCGCAGATGGCATCTCAATGACTCGGCCAGAGATGAGATCAATTCACCCGTATCAGCTCACGAGATTTAATCGTGTTGATCTTGCACTTGCACACGCTTACGAGGCGCCAGCAACAACCTTGCCGCTGACTCCTCATATCCCTGGACAATTTGAGCCAGTTTACTCATATGCATATCAACCTGATCCATGCGAGAGTACCTCCACACTTTCGGCCTACCCAATCCGTGCACGTGTTCTTGGAACAGTCTATAAATTCTTTGATGGTTCACATCTGCCTCAAAAAGCTTTTGTATTAGCAACTGATCTTGACAAAACGCATTATCCACGTAGATTTGAACATGGTTCTAGTGGTTCACCAATAGTTGATCGATGGGGACATGTATTTGCCGTCCAAAAAGCAATTCTCACTCCACCTGATGCAATTGATAGAGCGCTTTATGGATTCATTTTGGGTGTAGAAGCTGATTCGATTCGTTCACTCGCATTTGCTGTGCCCCTTCACACTCCTGCCATCCGCTCATACCTTGAATCCCATGGCATTCACTATCTTCCTTAGGACACATCGTATGCTACAATAGGGCACACCTGCATGGACTCTACTATTGATGACATTAAACGAAAAATTGATATCGTTGAGTATATCAATGCGCTTGTTCCCTTGAAAAAAATGGGCAGGACGTACAAAGCCTGTTGCCCGTTTCACAACGAAAAAACGCCATCATTCACTGTTTCTCCGGATCGGCAGATTTGGAGATGCTTTGGTGCGTGCCAAGAAGGGGGAGATGTTATTTCATTTTTGATGAAATGGGAAAATATCACTTTTTTCGAGGCGCTCAAGGAACTGGCACAACTAACTGGCGTCACGCTTGAAACAACAAAAATCGAGGATCGCTCATGGAAAGATAAAGAGCTCCTTCTAAGAATCAACCAAATGACGTCGAAGTATTATCAGTATCTTCTAACCACGCATCCTTCTGGGAAGCCGGCTCGTGCATACATCAAGGATCGGGGCGTCACGGATGCACTGGCAACCACATTTCAGCTTGGGTATGCCCCTGAATCATGGGACTCCCTTTTGAAATTTCTCATGAAAAAAGGCTATCGCGAAGAGGACATCGAGCGAGCCGGACTTGCTCTTCGCAGTTCCAAGGACCCGAGTCGCTTTTATGACCGTTTTCGAGGGCGACTGATGTTTCCCATCATAGATGCTCGTCAGAACATACTTGGGTTTTCTGGACGACTTCTGATCAAGGATGAAAAACAGGCAAAATATGTGAATTCTCCTGAAACACCTATCTATCGCAAGCGCGAAACCTTGTATGGCATGCATGTCGCGCACGAAGCCATTCGCAAAGAAAAGATTGCCATTATTGTCGAAGGCGAATTTGACATGATAAGTTCATACAAACATGGTATCGGTAATACAGTTGCTATCAAAGGTTCTGCTTTTACAAAAGATCAACTCATGCTTTTGAAGCGATATACGCAACATCTCATTCTTGCACTTGATGCGGATTTTTCAGGAACGCAAACCACACTCAAGGCAATTAAAGATGCGGAAGATATGGATTTTCGTATCGACATCATTCGCTATGACTTTGCCAAAGATCCTGATGAAGCACTTGCAAAAGATCCAGTTGCATATAAAAAACTCATCAAAAAGCCAATTCCGATTTATGATTTTATTCTGGACACTGCACTCTCGCGCCATACACAATCTGGTTCAGCAGATGCATACGCTAAAAAAGAAGCTGTTGATGATGTTTTGCCGTTTTTACATGGCATTACGAATTCGATTATCCGGTCGCACTATATCAAACGCCTTGCAGATGCGGTTGGGATTGATGTGCGTGATGTCGAATCATCCCTCCGCACCTTTGCTCTGAAAGGCAAAGTTTCCACACCGCACACACCCCCGACACAGACGATCAAGATTGATAGACACGAGGCGTTGCAAAAACATATCTTAGCTCAGGTTCTGCAAAGTGACGATCCTTTGCCCAATATTGCATTACTCAAGGAGATTCTCGAACCAAGCGACTTTACGATTCCTTCCTATGCCCAGATATGTCAAGCACTCATTGCATATCAAGGACAAAAATTTGATATCTCACTTTTTGCGCATTCATTTACACCAGCTCTTCACAGTGTGCTGGATGAACTCTTTTTGCATGATATTTCTGCTGAAAAAGAAGATTCAGACCCTCTTCACATATTGAAAATATTCAAAAAAACACTTTTAGAGTTGAAGAAACTGTCTTTGAAGCATATACTCAAAGATACTGTCGCACAATCACAGGACGAAGATCATGATTCAACCAGTATCCACACGATGATGGAGAAACTCGCTCAAGTTGAAAAAGAGCTTCGTATCCTGTAGAATGCACTGTTATGTCAATGCAAAAGATCCCGCAATCGGCTCAAGAGCTACTGGCTCAAGGGCAGGAGAATGGATTCATCGTCATAGATGATATTTTTTTTGTGTATCCTGAGCCTGAAAAGCACGTTGAAGACATCGATATGTTCTTTGACGAAGCCATCAAACTCAACATTGATATCTTCGATAATGTCGCTTCTCGTGAAGAGGAAGATGCTAAAAAGTCCATCGAGGACATTGAAAAAGAACTTAAACGCCTCATCACATCAAAACAGGGTGAATCTCTTGATCCCATCAAAATGTATCTTAAAGAAATTGGTATGTATCCCCTCTTGACGTTTGAACAAGAGATTGATCTTGCACAGCGATGTGAGAAGCAAGATATGGAAGCTCACCGCACACTTATTCGATCTAACTTGCGACTTGTTGTGTCTATTGCCAAAAAATATCTCGGTCGACGCTTGTCATTCTTGGATTTGATCCAAGAGGGTAATCGTGGACTTATCAAAGCAGTTGAGAAATATGATTGGCGCAGAGGATTCAAGTTTTCTACATATGCAACATGGTGGATTCGCCAAGCCATCACGCGTGCTATTGCTGATCAATCCCGCACCATTCGTATTCCTGTGCACATGGTTGACAATATTAATCGCTACTACAAGACCCAGCGCAAACTCACTCAGCTTCTTGGCCGTGAGCCAAAAAACAAAGAAGTTGCAAAAGACATGGAAATCACTGAAAAGGAAGTTGAAAATCTTATTAAGATTTCACAGCATCCCAAATCACTTTCTACACCCGTTGGTGAAGATATGGAATCCACACTTGAGCAATTTATTGCAGATGGTGACCAACCAACGCTCTATGACTCTGTTTCAAAGGAATTTTTGCGTGATTACTTGAATGAAGTCCTTGATACGCTATCCGACCGTGAACGCAAGGTTTTGATCATGCGCTTCGGTTTGGATGATGGAAAGCCAAAGACACTTGAAGATGTTGGAAAAGAGTTCAGTGTCACACGTGAACGCATTCGCCAGATTGAAGCAAAAGCTATTCGCAAACTTCGCCACCCCACCCGAGCACGCAAGCTCAAGGATTTTGTGGAATAGTCTACAGGTACGTATACGTACCTGAAATTCTCTGAATGACAAGATTGAGAAAAAAGCATATCATTGCTGTCCCTAGAAACAGAAATATGTATGTAGGTTGTGACTCATAGATAAAACTTACGACGGTAGCAGAGAGTCCAATGAGTCTCCCAATATCAAGAAATAGTTCCCGCCCTGGAATTGATTCGTCATGATGGTCTGTATTATCAATCACAAGTGCACAGGTAAGATTCCAAAACATAGGTGTAAAGAACGTTGTTAAACCAGCAATAATCAGCCATCCCCAAAGAGATGATTGAAAATAAGGGAATGCATACGTGATCACTGCTAAAATAATTGTTACGGGATATAGGAATACTGATCGCTTTTTCAATCTATCTGTCAATTTTCCTAAAACCATATTTGCTGTAAATCCGGCAAGTCCTATATAGGCGATAAATATCCCGAATGATTCAGGTTTATGAATAAATGTAAGAGTATAAATGGGAATGATTGCAAAGATAAGCGCCGACCATATACCTTCATAAATCAAAAATAATCGAACTGATTTTGTGGACTGTATCATCTTCTTCAAGGAGTAATTCATCTGAAAATCATCCAGTGCAGGAATCGTGAAGAGCGTACATATTGCTAATATACCTGAAAGAAGCCAAAGGATAGTTATGTTTAATCCTATGATGTAGCCTGCTACAAGAGGAAGTACAACACCAATGATGCGAGGAATACTAAACATAATTCCAGAACTCACTCCAACATTCCCCGATTTTGTATTTGAAAAATGGGCATAATTATATGCTGTATAGAGTAAATGTATTGTTATTCCAGCTATAACAGATGATAGGTAAAATTGCCAGATGGATTGGATATGAACAACAAAAAGCAATTGTACGAATCCAAGTATTGTTGACAGGTAAAATCCCATTTTCGCTCTATACTGCCGTATGATAAGAAGTGCAATACTATGCGTAGCAAAGATAATAAGCTGTCCTATAGCCATCTGTGTCATTGTAACGCCGCTTTCGAGATAATGAACAGGTAAGACTGACCCACTAAATGTCCCCAAAATATTCCCTGCTGTGAAAAATAAAATGAGTTTAAAATATTGGCTTCTTCTCATAGTACGTCAGTCTAAAAACTTCAATCCTCTGATTTCCCCCATGACTTCACGAATAAGTATTTTGAGGTCTTGGACATCCTGATCAACAAGGGCACTCACGCGTCGTACATATTTGTGACTTGTCTTATCTGGCTCAACAAAGTCAAACATGCCTTCAACCACAGTATACTTAAATGTCGGATCGAGTTCTGCAAGGAGCTTGTAAAAAACAAGTTGGCGTTTATAGCTCCCCCGAATTCCCTCAGGAAGTGCCTGCTCGCGCTCCGTCAGATCTGAAGATGCTGTACTTCCATTAATTTCCCCCATGGTTCGTGTACGTCCGGTTTTGTAATCAATCACGCGAACCGCCTTTGACTCTCGATCAATCAGATCAACACGATCAACGCGACCGACGAGTGGGATATCGTCTAGAATCGTGCGTCTTAATCCATAGCCGAAAAACCGTTCGACAAACAGGGGAGTCGCATCACTTTGAGCATACATATCATAGTATGCCTCCAGGACAGCACTGCCATGAACAAGGTGTGTCGCGACATCTGCCTCTCGCAGAACTTCACGACGTAATGCATCTTGAAAATCTGCAACAAATTGGGCCTTCTCGTAGGCACGTTTTTCTACACGAGCTTTGTTATACATTTCCAAAGCATAGTGAACTGCTGTACCAAATGCCATTTGAATTGGCTTTGCACGTGGGACTTTGAGCAACACATTTTGAATAAATTCATCAGTATCTCGAAGGTATGTATTAAGCGAAGTCACTGACAATGTAAAATCTTTCACCATATCTGCAAAGTATTCTCGATCTGAGATTTTGACGAGGGGACTGGCCGGTGGCAAAAGTAGCGTCTGCAAGTGCTCAAAAGAATCCTTTGATACCTCCTCTGATGAAAGACGCTCACATCTTTCAGTTCCAATTTCATCAATAAACATACTCGGAATAACTTGTTTCGAATGGTTATTCGCCATGACTGTATCAGCTGAAACAACATAGAGACTTTCTTGTGCACGAGTCAAAGCAACATAAAATAATCTCCTTTCATCCTCATTGCGTTCTTTCTTAGATATATCCGTACTATGAAGAAGCCCATCGGGAAACGGAATCATCTCGCGATGATTGGTATTGCCCCATTTGCCATTTTGACAATGCATCAAGAAGACTTTTTTCCATTCCCGCCCCTTTGCTCGATGCACCGTTGAGAGATGGACAACCCCTTTTTGCACATTCATATCCTCTGCAAAAATACTCATATGATGCTCATACATTGTTGAAATGGCTCTGAGAAAATCTTCGAGTTTCATGTTTTTTGTATCTGAGACGAGGGATTTAACTTCTCGAAAAATGGAATTGACGTTTGTGAGAAGTTCAATTTTATTATTCTGTTTCAACACATATTTCAGGTAGCCTGATTGTTGAATTAACCTTTCAAACCACTCGGTAAAGACATAGCGCATGTCATCAATTGCCCATGTGTGAAGCTGCTGGATAAAGATCTCAGCAGTATGAAATGCCAAAGGCGTGACATCATCACGCGTGTAATATTTTTGAAATTCATCGAATCCTTTACTTACCAACGTGACAATAGACATACCTCCCCGCCCTGCAGATTGTGCTATTTTCATAGCCAAAACTGGATCTATATCAGTCCACGCATAAGCCATCACTTCAAAAAGTTTCTCATCTTCTGTGCCCTGTTTGATATCTTGGATGACATACATCAATTGCATCAGCTGTCGAATCATATCTGATTCAAGTACATTTTCTCCACCTTCAATTTCATACGGAATTCCCCATTTTTCAAGCACTCGTTGGATCTCAACCGCATCTGCGTTTTGTCGATAGAGCAACGCAATGTCTTCATATGCAGTTCCAGATTTATTGAGCTTCTTGATCTCCTGGGCAACATAGACCAATTCAAGCATGCGTGAAGGGAACTGACCAACCTTAATCCTATCTCCAAGCATAGTGTCAGGTCGAGTAAGACGCGCAGACACAGCTTCATGTAGCTCATGGGTACTCGATTCTTGTGTCAGAATATTGTGTCCTATCAACTCGTGTGCAGCATCATAGATCATCTGTGGACACCGATAGCCCGTATCTAGGGTTACTACCTGTGCATCCGGAAACTTTTTCACAAACTCCAAAGTATTTTCAATCGAAGCGCCTTGAAAGCGATAAATTGATTGGTTCGGATCACCGACAACAAACAAATTTGCTTTCTCTCCCCAATACTGAGCAAGCATTTCAACAACCATGTTTTGAGCGGTGTTTGTATCCTGATATTCATCTACGAGAAAGTAGTGAAGTTTTTCCTGATATTCCAACAACAGTGTCTCGTGCATACGAAATGCCTCGACAACCAGCGAAATCATATCATCAAAGTCATAACGCATACGCGATCGCAACTGTGTTTCATACGCACGGTAGATCTGAGCAAGTTCTGAATTTTTATCACGTTGCTTGAGTTGGATGGCTTTTTGTGCTTTCGTCAACGTTGTATCTGCATCAAGTCCCGCCCATTCTTTTTCAATGATTCGTATATAGTCGTCAGGGCCAACACCTTCACGCTTGAGCTGAGAAATGGCGCTGATACAATCCTTAATATAAAACAGAGGGGTATTCAAAGGGCGTAGCACATTCAAATCAAGTGACATCATAATCGTTTGAAACATGTCATATTTTTCGAGATCATTGAGTGGCTCACTTTGGCGATCGATGGGGAAGTATTCGGGATGAGATTTGAGGACATCTGTACAAAAGGCATGGAACGTCATGATGTTCACATAGTAGCCATCTTTGCCGATGAGCTTCACAACGCGCTCGCGCATGTTCACCGCCGCGGACTCCGTAAATGTCAGTGCAAGAATTGCATACGCTGGCGTGTCAGTCTTTTGCAGGATATGTGCAATGCGTGTGGCAAGCACCTGCGTCTTACCTGTGCCAGGGCCTGCAACGACCATGACTGGCCCTTCCAATGCTTCTACGGCAGTGCGCTGGACAGGATTGAGTTGGTCGAAGGCCTGCTGGTACGAAGTTGTCATGCATTACAGAAAAAACTTTTTACGGACAACATCCGCAACATTATACACTCGATACAAAACAGGATTGAGAACGAGATCAAAACTTCCCACAAACTCAACAAAATCTGTACCATAACCTTCTTTAAATCGAGTAAATCCTCCCCAACCTGTCGTATCCTGCGCATAGTCTGGAGATAATGATCCCCACATATCAAATGTCTTTGCATGATGTCGTAGACCAAACCGGATCGCCTCCCACATAAGCGCATTTGAAGCCATCACGTGTCGATGCTCGACAGACGATCCGCCGTACGGATAATACAGAACATCGTTGAATAAGAATAAATGATACGCCGACAGGGGAATGTCCTCATAAAATGCGATCAATATGTGCCCCATTGATTCTTTCAGTGTGCGATAGACGATTTCATGATACTGCTTGGAATGTCCAGCATATTCTTGGCGATGTGTCGTCTCAAAATACAGTTTTGAGAAAATTTCAAAACCATGATCTGTGGTCATTTCACGCACATGGACACCTTTTCGCTGTGCAAGTTTGATATTGTATCGCCACTTAGGTTTGAGCGCTTCAAAAAGCTCTTCTTCAGTGTGCTGAAGGTCAAGCATTTGCGTCCATTTTGGGAAAAGCGGATGCGTTGAATGCGTCACGTGCTTCAAAAATTCATCATAGTGCGGATCGTGTCCTGCATCTGTCGCATGAACATACGGTTCAAATTTGACAAAAACTGCCTTCTTAGCCCGAGCTTGCTCCTTTATCGCCTTGAGCATGTCTCCTGATGGGATGCGTGTTCGCGGAGCGTATCCAATAGTGAAATGTGTATGAGGTAGGGGATGGAAAGTGATTTGGCACACGTCTGTCAGGGTGTTCCCTTCATATTCAGCAAGGCGCACGACATCAATCCCCATCTTTTCACGCGCCTCTCCCCACTCCCATGAAACGAGAGGATGCGGGGCAATCGTGTTCCACGCTGGTGGTTGAGTGATTTCAAGTGTAATCATTTAAAATGTCTGTGGATACGAACTTTTTTCGATATGGTCTTCAAGGAACCGTGACGGCTGGGCATACATACGTCTTCCGAATATAAATCTTCGCAGAACATACGTTAAGTATAGCTTCTTCTGTGCACGAGTGATACCAACATAGAGCAACCGCCTTTCTTCCTCAAGCTGATCCGAATCATACACCGCTCGAGAATGGGGGAGTATCCCCTCTTCAAGTCCAACAATAAAGACAATGGGGAACTCGAGCCCTTTCGCTTGATGAAGCGTCATGAGCTTCACCCCAGCCTGGCCAGTATGCTGGCGCTCATTTTCTGAATATTCTGATTCGACAAGTGCTACTTGATGTAAAAATTCCACAACATCAGGAAATTTCATAGCAACGGATCGCAACTCTTTCAAGTTTTCAAGGCGAGGAATATCTTGTGGATCTTCTTTATCATACAAATCAAGATACCCAGTTGTGTCAAAAATCTTTTCAATCAACTCATCTGTGGAAATATCATGTATCCGCTCATGCATGTCTTCTTGGAATACTTGAAACTTGGCAAACCGCGACTTGCCCAATTTGATGGCGCGATCTCGAGACACCTCGTCAATTGGATTGAGCAACAATCGCAAGTATGCGAGCATGTCTTTAATTTCTTTACGCTCATAAAATCGTGTTCCGCCAATCAAAACATAGGGGATACCATAATGCAAAAAAGCTTCCTCAATCACACGGGATTGGGCATTCATCCGATACAGCACAGCACAATCGTCATATGCCCCACCTGCCCGCAGAATTTTTTCAACCTCATGAGCTATAAAGACCCCTTCATCCTGTTCAGTCTCTAATTGCTGAATACCAATATCCTCCCCTGTCTCATTATTCGTAAAAAGCTCAAGCACCGGGTGCGCATTCGTCGAATTGATGACATCATAGGCAAAATCCAGAACCTTTTGCGTTGACCGATAATTTTGCTCCAAATGAAAAACCTTTGTACCTGGAAAATCATGTTCAATTTTTTTGAGATTATGAATATCAGCGCCTCTCCATGAACAACAGTTATATTTTTATCTTTTTGTGCAAGCATACGTGCCAAAACATATTGCGCTGTATTTGTATCCTGAAATTCATCAACCAGTATATGCGTAAATTGGTTGTTATAACGAGCCAAGACTTCGGGATGTTCTTTAAACAATAACACCGTTTTAAAAATGAGATCATCAAAGTCAACTGCATTATTTTCAACAAGTCGTTGTTGATATTTCATATAAATTGTGGCGACGGCTTCGTCATATTCATTTGCAACCATGCTTGCAAATCGCTGTGGACCAATAAGCTGATCCTTCGCAGAGGAAATACGATATTTGATCATGCTTGGCGTTACTTTTTTGCGAAAGACCACGCCCTTCATAATCTTCTTCAAAAGGGAAATGGCATCATCTTCATCGTAGATGACAAAATCATTCGACAATCCGATATGCGGAGCATCACGTCGTAAAATACGTGCACAGAGAGAATGAAACGTGCCAATAAACCCTAACGTGAAGGGGACACGCTCCTGCATCTCGCGGGCGGCTTTATTGGTGAAGGTCATCATCGCAATATGGGATGAATCTACCCCGAGATCATTGACCAGATGAAGGACTTTCTGCGTCAGAACACGTGTTTTGCCTGAACCTGCACCTGCAAGCACGATCGATGGGCCATGAGCGCACAGGACGGCTTGCTTTTGCTGGTCATTGAGTGAGTCAAATATGCTAGAATTCATACAAATAGATAGGATTTCAGCTGGAAGAAATCTGGACACAAGTATAAAACTTTCTATCGCAAATTACTATGAATTATGTCATTGGCAATCTGAAGTCCCACAAAAATCTCGCAGAAGCTCAGTCATGGTTAGACGCCTTCATGGCTCATGATGTTGCGTCCCTTGATCCTCACCTTTCAATTATTATCTGCCCACCATATCCATTTATATTCATATTTAAGGAAGCTCTCGCTCAATTTCACAACATATCTATCGGCTCCCAAGATATCTCGCAGTATGGAGCAGGCAAGTACACGGGTGAAGTGAGCGCTTTTACCCTGCGTGGGCTTGTGACTCATGCACTCATTGGACATTCAGAGCGCAGGACCTATTTTCATGAAACTGATGTGACCGTCTCAGCAAAGGTCGACCAAGCACGATCTATGGAAATCGCCCCCATTGTGCTGGTGCGAGATGAGCATGATCTCATCCCTGAT
This sequence comes from uncultured Gammaproteobacteria bacterium, assembly GCA_964477065.1. Classification (GTDB taxonomy): domain Bacteria; phylum Patescibacteriota; class Microgenomatia; order UBA1406; family HO2-37-13b; genus 2-02-FULL-43-11-A. The sequence continues at coordinate 6,573 of CAYZCU010000009.1, read as the reverse complement.
GGGGTAGACATGATTGCCTATGAGCCTGTCAGTGCCATTGGGACTGGCCATAATATGTCCGTTGATGACGTTATTGCAATGAAGAAAAAGCTTGGCATTGACCAATCACATATGTTTATCTATGGTGGGTCTGCTACGTCTGGCAATGTCCGCGACTATCTCAACCATCCTGAGATTCAAGGAGTCCTCCCAGGAACATCTACACTTGATCCAGATGAATTTTTCTCCCTTCTGGAAAGAGCTTCGTACATTACTCAGTAAACGTCCCTACAAAATGAGTGCGAGGTAGATAATCGCTATCGAGACCAACGAGATCATGAGGGTGGTCTGATATGATCCTGATTGAGGTAACTGGGCTGACGCTGTTGGTGATGGTGTCCCTGTCTTTTGATTTGTTGACGTGCTTGTTACAGTTGGAGAAAGTGTCCCTGTGGGGGAGCTCGTAACTGTAGGTGAGCTTGTGAGAGTCACTGTCGGTGTCACTGTTCCTGTCATGCCTGGTGCGTTTGTTGGTGTGACGGTTGACGTCGGTGTAAGGGGAGAGACAGAAACAGTTGGCGTGACTTGAGTGTTCGTTGGTGTCAATGTCGTCGTCTGAGATGACGCTCCTCCGGGTATAAATGGATCACGCGTTGGAATAGTCTGAGACTGTGTCGGCGAGATAGTGCCCGTATTTTTTGCAACAGGGGATACATCCGTTACTTTCACATCAGGGGATGATAGTGTACTTCTTTTATAGATCAAAAAGCCTGTCCCCACAACAATAAGCACAAGCAACACCAGCAATGTGTAGACATAATTACGAGAAATTTTACGTGAGGCAAGGGTAAATGGTTGTTTTGCGGACTCACCTACTGCCACAGGACTAAACGTACCAGGCTTGGCATCACCTGTAAATTCAGGAACAGCGATAGAGGTGTCCTTTTGAGGGGCCAATCGTTTACGTCGGACTATCAAGAAAACCTCATACGCAACGACAATAAGCGTAATGACAAATGCTGCGATAGCAAGTCGGCTCACAGATGAAATGAGTCCTAAGAAATCCATACTAAAATAGTAATACAATCCCCGCCCCAATCACAATAAGCAGAAGGCTCACCAAAGACATCGGGAGCAGATTTATCCCTGTCACGGGGGGAGTCGTCGATGGCACGAGGGTGGGGGAGGGGGTTGCAGTCACTTCGACAGTTGGCGTGGGTGTCAGCTCTGCTGATCCTGTCGCATCTCCGAGTACTGACTCCCCGCTCTTTAAGATCGTAAATGTCCTCGTAAGCGTATAGAGCTTCCCCTGCCCATCTCGCGTTTCGATTGTCAGTTCGTGCTCCCCTGCATCAAAGTCAAATGATGGCTCATACATCCAGTACCGATCTTGGTCGACGGTGACCTGGAAAAGCCTGTTTTCAGGTGTCAGTGTCCCCTTCACATCCATTCCTGGTTCACCAAAGCCTTTTATGAGTGGACGCGTGCCTGGAATTGCTCCCCCATCAAGCGGGAAAATAATATCGATATTTTGAAACTGTACAGCTCTATCTGAAACCGCAAGAACTTCAGGAGATGATGTATCTGCAGGCACACCAGATGTCTGAGGAACTGAAGAAGCATCAGCAACATCTCGAACTGGAGGCGTCAGAGGTGCATCAACAATAATTGGAGAACTCATTGGATGTGCATCTGCCAAGGTTGATTGGACAAGCAATGATGCCCCATTCTCGCGAATAACCTCAAATCTGATTTTCGATGCTGGATCAAGGTTTAACGGCTCCCCTGTCGTCCCATCATACACACAACACAAGGGAATAAGAAATGTTCCATCCGCATGTGTCTGTGTCAAAAGCGGTCGTGCTCCACTGACATGAGCAATAACAACAATGCCATCTTCTGTTGATCCGTCCATATGGGCAATGGTCCCATAGAGTGGCTCTTCCTCGCGTGGGTGTGTCAACTGACGAGCGGTCGTAAGTGCATAGGGGACTTGCGCGGTCTGCCCAAAAAGCTTGTCATCAACATTTATTTTGTAGTAAACCTGCGACTCCCCTTTTAGATGGGTGAGAGTCACAACATGATTATGTCTTTTGACAAGGCTCCCTTGCACATCCCGCTCATCAAATGCTTTCTCCGTGAGATCCGTCGGCGATGTACCATAGACAATTGAACCTGTAGTGGGTTGTTTCGTGCGCCAATACACGGTCACTGATGAATCTCGGACATTTGCCACATCTACACGCTCCAAAATAGTTGCGTCCTGCGTAAGGACCTTCGTCTGTGGTTTAAAAAGCGAAGCAAGCCCAGCGACAAACACACCCAATACGACCAGGACAACAATGCCTGGGATTTTGGGCTGAGCATGGTGCGTGTGCAGATAATGTGTCATTGTCAGTACGTACGAGATTCCAATTCATCAATAAGTTTAAGATCGACATGCACATTGATTGGCTCACGAAAGTGAGGCTCATTTTCAGGTAAACGGATTGTCTCAGAGACGTGTACGAGATCTGAAACTATCCACACAAGAACAGTAATAAATACTGTGATAGATATAATAAGTACTTCTTTTTGATTCATATTTCACTTATTGTGAATCGTCTGCGTAACTATAATACGATTCAATCTCAATCTCTAATGATACAACTTTTTCTTCACCAAGTTTTTCAACGGTCATATTGATATTTTTGAGCCCTTTGACACGACGTTGATGAGCTATCGCTTCAAGGAATTGCTGAATATGGGCAAATGAATCAACTGTTTTAAATATGGCTTTGACTGTAGGTCGAGCAGTTTCTATCTTTGCCTCAGGATTTTTTTTGAGACTCACAGATTGGATAGAGAGAAGCTTGATAGGGACACCAGATTGGGCACTCGCGTTTTGGATATCGGTAATAACCTGCGGAATCATCGGCTGACTCGGCATTGCCTCATCTATCAATCCCCTACGCGGTCGTAGTTGTTCGATCTCATACTGAAGAGAAAGAACTTTTTGAATGTTCGTCTCATAGTCCTTATTGATTGCGGTCAAATCTTTTGCTTCACGTCGAATTGAAAGGGCAATGGTCAGAACAGGCCGAATGACAAAAAATGCAAAAAACGTTGAGACAATAAAAAAGATGATCGCATATGTATAATCACGAATCTTACTGTCCTTCAAAATGTTTAAGAGATCATTTTTCTTCATCTGGCTGTAATTCATTACGAATAATAAATTCAAAACTCCCATCCAGTTGGCGCTCTATAGACAAAATCTCAGCTTCTTCAAACCCCTTAAATGTAGAAAGTTTTTTGTGATAGGCTCGAATTGACAATACTTGAGATGACACACCTGAAATAATCGTCTCCGTGTCAAGAAGTTGAATGTTTTTGATTGTTATTTCACGTGGGACACTTTTGAGAATAAACGAAAGTACATTAAGTGTTTCATCTTGCTGATCGACAATTGCACGCACGGCACCTGATTTCTTTTCGATGAGCTTTGCTTCTTCGACAATAGGTATCGTGACGGCAAGGATTTGTTGCTTTTGTTTGAATGATTCCTTCAGGTCAATGACTTGCTGATCGACTCGAAAACGGAAAAAAAAGACCCCAATGACGATAATTTGAGTAATAACGATGATATAACGAAAGTAATAGAGAATAAACGTAAGCAGGATATCTGCCGCGTTATTCTTTCTCTTAGGTAATAGATTTATATCATATAGCTTCATTTTGATGCATGAGCTAATTTTGAAATACGAGATTTCAAACGAGCGGCTTTATTCGGATGAAGCAAATGCTTCTTCACAGCCTTATCTATCTTACCATGTGCAGTACTTACATTTTCATGTGCAACTTTTTTACCTGCTGTAACAGCTTGTGTCACTGTCTTTATTGCTGTACGATAGGCCTTCTTGACCACGGCGTTGCGAGCTGTACGACCTTTATCTTGACGTAATTTCTTTTGTGCTGACTTAATAATTGGCATATAAACACCCCCAATCCTCGACGTAAATGATAATTAATACACTCAGGCCCAAATATCCTTTTGTGTAGGTACATTTTATGAAATTTCCTTGAAATATACAATGCCCAATTGGTAGAGTAATCTGTATAATTACGTGACGCCATGAATACCATCCTCAAGAAGACAAAAGATATCATTTTCCAGCGTCAAAAGGATATTCTTTCTTCTGTGATCATCCTTTCTACTATGATGATAGCTTCTCGGTTTTTAGGTCTTGTACGCAATCGTACCTTTGCAACGTATTTTTCAAAAGATGAGCTCGACTTGCTTCTTGCATCATATCGTATACCTGATTTTGTCTTTGAAATACTCATAACTGGCGCGCTCAGTTCAGCTTTTATTCCTTTATTTATCAAATATAAAAAATCGTCACAAGAATTGAGTGAAAATGTTTCAACAATCATCAATGTCATCAGTATTTTGCTGGGGACATTTATGCTTGTCGCCTTCTTAGGGGCAGGCGTTATCATTCCAATCATCACGCCAGGCTTTACTGTCGCTCAAAATCAAGAGGTTATCAATATCTCTCGCATCTACATCATCAGCCAATTGCCTTTTTTTGTCTATGGGAATGTCCTGTCTGGAATTGCTCAAGCCCATAAAATATTTATTCTCACAGCGCTTGCTCCCTTGATGTATACGATCGGGGTTATCTTAGGAACAATATTTTTATCTCATTCACTGTGGCTCTATGGACCCGCTGTTGGTACAGTTATCGGGGCATTTTTGTTCTTTTTCGTTCAGATCCCTGTTTTGTACAAAACCCCTTTTCATTTTCGACTTGGCTCATGGAAACCACATGTCATCAAAGAGTTTTTTACCCTTTTTCTGCCTCGAACCTTTTCTGTTTTAACAAGCCAGATTGAGCAAACAATCGATCTTTCACTTGCGACGCTGATCGGCAGTGGGAGTGTGACCATTGTCAATTTCGCACAGCGACTCCAACTCTTTCCTGTTGCATTTGTCGGGATGGCTTTTGGACAAGCATCATTGCCGTATATCTCAAGTCTTTATAAGGATCGCAAGTACTCTGCTATTCGTAATCTATTTATCGAATCACTGCTTCAAATTTTATATATTAGTATTCCCCTTGCTTTCTTTTGTATATTTGCTCGAACACCACTCGTTCGTATTGCCTATGGTGGTCGCAAATTTGATTGGGAGGCAACCGTGCTCACAGCGACGACACTCTCCTATTTCGCACTCTCTGTACCCTTTCATAGCATGTTTTACTTTGTGACACGAGCTTTCTATGCCTCACATGACACAAAAACACCTCTGTATATTAATCTTTTTTCAATATGTCTGAATATCATACTCAGTATCACGTTTATTCGCGTCTTGATGCTCCCTGTGTGGTCACTCGGCTTGTCATTCTCCATTGCAATTACGATTAACGTAATCATTCATCTCATTGCCTTTTATCGCAAAATTGAAGGGTACGATGTGCAGAAACTTATATTTCATACTGCAAAAATTCTTCTCATCGGATTTTTATCATCTGTACCTGCCTATATCATTTTAAAGCTCCTCGATCAGCTTATCATTGATACGACGCGCACAGTCAACGTGCTTATGCTCCTTGGTATCTCATCTTTCGTGATGGGTATCAGCTATTTATTCTTTTCATGGCTCTTTAAAGTTGAAGAAATTTACATTTTGTCGCGCGTGGCTCTGCGTATCCGCTCCTTTGGACGTGAGGTAAGTGAGCCTGTAACAGAGTCTTCGTAAATACTGTATACTTAGAGGACCTCTATGAGACGAATTCGGATAACAATTATCTTGCTCCTCATAGCTACCGCATGCGGTGGACTCTTTTATTATGAAGGTTCACTGCCACTTGATGCTTCACGACAAGCACCCTTGACGTTTGTCATCGATCAAGGAGCTCCCCTTAATACCATTATTCATGATCTTGATAAGGCAGAGCTGATTCGTAGTAAGCTTGTTTTTTATCTCTTAGTTCGGTCACGTCATCTTGAAAATCGAATCCAGGCTGGCTCATTTCGACTCGCGCCATCTATGTCTGCCCTTGAGATTGCAACGGCTTTGACACAGGGCTCAGATGATATTTGGATCACGATTATCGAAGGCACTCGTAAGGAAGAAATCGCCCATGAGATCACACGAGAGCTCAACATCCCTGAAGCAGAATTTATCGCTCAGGCTCAAGAAGGAACGCTTTTCCCCGATACGTATTTGTTCCCCCGCACAGCAACGACTGAGCAAGTGCTGAGTATTTTCAAGGCGAATTTTGATAAGAAGTACTCCCCTGAGCTCCGCGCGCAAGCCCGTGCACGAGGCTTTACAGACAATCAGGTCCTGACCATAGCTTCGATGGTTGAGCGTGAGGCAAATACACCCGAGGCCATGCGTGAGGTCGCGTCGATCATCGTCAAACGATGGAAGGCAGACTGGCCCTTGCAGATTGATGCGACAGTCCAATATATCCTCGGCTATCAAGATGAAGCTGGCACCTGGTGGAAGAAACGACTCACCCGCGCTGATCTGGAGACGCCTTCCCTCTATAACACCTATGCACATCCTGGCCTTCCCCCAGCCCCAATCGCAAATCCCGGACT
>CAYZCU010000008.1:0-37248 GCA_964477065.1 uncultured Gammaproteobacteria bacterium | reverse complement strand
TCCGTATGAAAGCATATAATGCCAGCGGTGCCGGCACGGCGTTTGGGAGTTCAGACATCGGTAAGGTCATCACTGAAACTGACTCTGGAGATACGGGGACTATCCTCGCCTATGATGAGCGAACCTCTTCTGAAATCGGCTACGTATGGATCCGCCCCGATACTGCAGGAGATACCTTTGCGGATGTCAACTCTGCCTATACTGTAGCCACAAGCTCGGCATCCGGCGTCTTCACCGCAGCAAGCTCCACGGGTGAGACTATCTGGGCTAACATCTTCTCATTGGGAACGCTCGTATCCGGAACTACCCTGGATGTCTGGCAAAATGACGTGCAGATAACCCCCTGGTGGAGTGCTGGCCATATCGATATCCTCGTCAAAGTCAAAGAGATGGGCACTGAAACAGACAGCGGAAACGTCACGGTTCTTGCACGCAAATATTCTACCCTTTATGATCATTTCGTTATCGACGCATCCACGGGCCGCAACCCCGTGCCACTTGCAGCATTTGCAGACAGTAACAATGAAACCGCTTCAGGGACTGTAGCAGGATATTCTGATATAACATTTGACTTTGGGGCTTCAAGTCAAGATCTTGGCAATGGGAATGGCACACAGCCATATGATGTGGTGATTGATTGTGCTGGCAGAACCCTTGCACAAGTTTACGAATACTTGAAATATGTCACCCGATCGGGCTCTGGGACAACCCTCAACGGTGTCAACGGTGAATTCTATACTGCTGTAGGTGATTATCGCTTCAACTATGACACTGAGGCTTCAGGACCGTTCGTAGAGGGTGAGCGCATCAATGGAACTGGTGATGTTTACGGGTATCTCGTATCACTCATCGATAATGGTGCCACTGGCACAATGACACTGCGCAACGTTCATGGCAGTTTTGTCGATAATATGGCGCTCACAGGCGTAACTTCTGGAGCAACGGGCGCTGTCAACGGAACACCAGATGCCATCATACCATCTAAGCAAGCACCATTCGGGACTTTTGCAGGAGGCTCTTTCTTCGGCGCACGAGGAGTTTACATAACAAATATGGATATCGCAGATGCAAATAACTACGAACTGATTGATGCGACAAACACAACACAAGTGCCACCAGCAACCATATCAATCGCGGTTTCAGGGCTTGTGTCTGGCGACCGCGTCAGTGTCTTTCGAACGACGGGAGCAAATGAGATCATTGATAAAACATATATCGCATCACATGCGACGAATAATGCCAGCGCAACAACTTCATGGGAGGCCTCAGCAGCTATCCCTGCTGATACCCCATCCACTGGGTATATCCGCCTGGTGAAAACCGCCACACATACAGAAGAACGCATCGAGTACACATCATGGACCGGGAGTATCTTCACCTTAGCAAGTGCACATGCCGGCGGATACGGTTCAAGTGACACGGCATATGTCCCCTATATCGATGTCCAAACAAGCAGTACAAGTGCCTCAACCAGCGTTACCTATGTATCTGACCGTTATGTGATGACCCGTGTCCGCAAGCTTGGGATCCAACCGTTTACAACCACAGGGACACTCACAAATACTGGCTATTCTGCAACAGCAGTGCGGACCGCAGACTCTATAGCTTAACCATAAACATGCTATGAAAAAAATACTGATCCGTGAATTCAGTTCAAAACAAAATGGTACGATCCAGCTTTTTCAAAAAGATAATCAGTACTCAGTTGTCGTCAACAATTATGAAGAATCAGGGGATTCAATCGAACAGATATGGGAAGAGGTCTGCAAAGAATTCTATCAAGGTGAAATCCCGGATACTATCTTAGTCCTAGGTTTTGCAACAGGATCTATCATGCATGCCATCCGCTCGTTATGGCCATCATGCACAGTGACAGGCGTTGAACTTGATCCGATCATGATCGATATCGCAAAAAAATATTTTCCACAGAATCTCAAAGATGTAAATATCGTGATCAGTGATGCGGTTGATTATGTACGAAAGCTCCCCGACGACCATTCGATTGATCTTGTTATTACAGATTGCTACATCGGAGGGATTGAACCAAAGCAGATGAAAACACTCAGATATCTTCATAAACTCAAGAGGATCAGCAAGCGGGTCCTCATCAATCAGTTGTTCCTGCCAGATACACCCAGTGAAATGGCGAAAATTGCCTATCTGAGAGAACTTGATGCTACATATACAGTCCGTATTCTCAAGCTTCCGTACAATATCATTGTTGAATATTGACCCAATTCATGGTAACGTAACTCATACTATGATTGAACCTCATTTCGTCTGTATTGGTGGTTGTGGAAAAGTCTCACCAACTCAAGATAAATGTAATTCTGTTGGTTGTTGGAGAGCTCGCAATCCCCTTGCAGAATGTGACTGTACTGATGGGAAACATACTGAATTTTTCAAGATGTATAATCCTTCACGCATCATAGATACACCTCCATCTGAAACCGATACAATTTCGGATTAAAGACATCAATTTCGGATTAACTGTATCATTTTCTGTGAAGTCCTTGACAGCGATTAGAACCAAACTCTATACTGATTCGAGTATCCAATTATTATCCTCTATTTAAAAAAACGAACTAACAATGGCCACGATCAGCTCCGATTTTACGATTGATTATGTAAACAAACGCGTTTACCACTCCGCTAACAGCAACGTTTACACTGTCAATGCTCTCTACTCCTACTTGCAAGATACATTTGACGAATTGGCACAGATGGATGACACCATCCCAATGTCTGCCCAGACACCAACTGACTATACCCTCATCAATGGCTGGTTCATGGATGAAGATTCATTTAAATATCTCAAAGGGGGAGCTATTCAAACAAGTGGCTACAACGGAGAGATACAGATCCTTCTTTTGGATGGGACGTATGTCAATGCAGTATCAGGTGACATAGGTAAATCTGTCTTGGATGATGCCGTTTCTATTGGTCAGCTCCTTGCATATGACAACACCTTGCAAAAATGGTGGATTAGATCGACATCAACTATCGCAAACAATTCTGTCATGACAATCTCCTCCGGCACTGGTGCTGGTGATGCACTTGGAGCATCCGTAACAGGAGAAAATCTTTATCCTAACGTCTACACTCTTGGATCTATTGAAGAAGATGACAGCCAGCAGATCTATATTATCCAAAATGGCTCCCGTCTGACTGAATGGTGGCCAGAGTCAGGATCAGGTACGCAACAGATCGATGTATTAATCAAAGTCAAAGAGGCTGGGACTGAAATAAACGGTGGTGCTATCACCGTATTCTTACGACATTATCCAAGCGGTGGAAATGCAGACTTGTACGACCACTTCGGCATCGATCTCACCGCAGGAGGCCGAAATGCCGTCCCTCTTGCAACGTCTCCTGACTTAAACAACCTTACCGCAACAGCAACTGTCTCTGGGTATAATGATGTGACGATTGCTTTTGTCAACGGGACTCTGACATACAGCGCTATCAGTGGATCTTTTACGAGTCTCGAATCTGTCTCTCAGGCAACATCTGGAGCTACTGGTATCTTCCTCTATCAAACGACCACAACCGGTGCGGGTACAATGACTCTCGGAAATGTCGTTGGGACCTTTGACAACTCACACGTGATTACTGGTGGAACTTCTGGCGCAACTGCAACTTCTTCATCAACACTTACGAAGGTTTACACCATGAGCAAAAACTTCGACCAAGGGTCTTCATACCCGTACTCAGTGATCATCGGGTGTGCGACAAGACCATTGACTGAAGTATACGAATACCTTAAGTACGTCACGCGCGTTGGATCAAGTTTCAACATGTATCCAACAGCTAAGGCCCAAGGTGGCGCAATCACTTTTTCAGCTCTGACAGGACAACAATACATTCGTGCGCATGAAGATAACCAGACATCACCTGATAATACCTTCTCCCCTGTCAAGGCATCTCCGTTTGGTACCTTTGCAGGAGGTAAATTCTTCGGCGCTCAAGGTATCTGGGTTGAAGATATGGATTCAGCTGATATTCAAAACTTCCAGCTGATTGATTCTGATGGTACTACGCGAACGCCACCCAATAAGCAAAATGTCACTATTACCAACCTTCTGTCTGGTGATCGTGTTTCTGTCTTTAGAACATCTTCCGGTACGACAATTGACAAAGCGATGTATTCTTTGGCAGCTGGAAATGACTCAGGTGATAGTACAATCGTCGTATCGGGGAGTATTTCAGTTGATACTCCAGCTACGGGTTCAATCAGGCTCGTTGATACAAGCGATCTGACTTCAACTCGAGAAACCCGCTACACGTACACATCATGGTCTGGATCCACCTTTTCAGGGGTATCCCCGACACTCGACCGCAACTATACAGCATCTGATGATAAAGCATATGTACCGTTTATTGATGAACAAGCATCAAGCACATCCATATCTGTTCAAGTTATTTACTCGACAGACAGGACCATACTCTTACGTGTGAGACGTAAGGCTTCAGTTGCGATCTTGCCTTTTGAGACAACAGGAACATTTGGATCAACTGGATTTTCAACATCTGCAATCAGAACACCTGATACAATTGTTACCTAATAACCTATGAGTGATGATGATCTCTTTAGCAAACCAAAAGCGGTACGTGGCCCAAACGGCAGGTTTGTCAGTAAAAAAGTCACCCTACCTGTTGAGAGTTCACAGCTAGACACGAGTACGCCTGAAGTAAAAGATACTGTTTCGAACGATACCACCCCCTATGCTTTTTTTGACGAACTTTCATACTATGGTGAATTCATTCGTCGTGTCTACAAAAATAATCGCTGGTTCTTTGTCATCGAAGATATGCTTCCTTTAGCTCAAATTACAGAACCAATTAAAATCATTGAAGCTTTCAAAGCAGATCCGTACTATAAAGAGTCCCTCGATACCCATATTTTTAACATAGATGTTCCAAGAAACAACCTCGGTCTTTCAGCACTGACTCTCGCTGATCAAGAAGCAGTCTCAGAGTTTATTCGACTACTGAGAGGTCAGCATCATTTCTTTCCAGGACGATTTCCTGAGTGGATTGCATCAACAGCAAGTATAGACTTTGCTGACGCAAAACTTGCTCAAATGCAACTGCATGAGCAAGAAACTCATTAAATTTTTATAGGATAACCGAGCATCTTTCTGATCTTTTGGGTAAAATACAATCATGGCATTTACTTTTGACTTCATCAATAGCATCATCGAAATTCCTGCTCCGACAACAACGCTGTTGATGCAAGACCTCATTAATGAAATCCGCGACATCGAGGATGAACTCGGCCTTGGTATGGTCCATAACAAAATTGCAGATGCCTCGGGTAAGGAGGATCTTGGTGGTGGTGTATCAACTGCTATTACTGTGCGCTTGCTTGATAGCTGGCGGGTTAGATTTGAAGCTCGCAGTGGACCGACTACTGAACAGATGGTTATCACGGGTGGGAATTTAGTGGGAGGACTTTTAGGCAGTCCAATCGCCCCATCTGCCTTTACGCAGGTTTTGAATCTCAGTTCTGCATCGGGAACGATCGCAACACCAACCACAGCGAGTGAAACAACAAACCTCAAATACCTCCTTGCATCAGCCTATGGTGGCCAAAAAACAGTGGGAGATATATTTTATTGGGATCCAGTTTCAGGGAGCAACTCCAACTCTGGACTCACGCCAACTGCTGCCGTTGCAACCTTTGCTGCAGCCCAATCACTTGCAACCTCAGGTATGCATGACGTTATATTCTGTCTATCCTCTGATCCATCAGGCATCACGACCGTGACAGAGACGCTCAACATCACCAAACACACCCTCAAGGTCCGTGGTCCTGGATACACTTTCCAACTTATTCCAACAGCGACAACTGACGATACCATCACTGTATCCGCGAATAATGCAGAAGTATCCGGCCTGTTCATCTCCACAGCCGCAACAGGAACACGCAATGCAGTTTCTATAACAGCAAACAATGTTGTCGTGAAGGACTCTTGGATTTCTCAAGTTCAAGGACATGGGATCTCACTTTCATCCTCGAATCTATGTAGCCTTGGGATCAATGTCATCGATTCGTGTGGGCTTTCAGGGACAGGCAATGCGATCAATCTTGGTGATAGCACAACACAAACAATTATAGCCAAGTGTATTATTTCTGACAACATCGATGGAATCAAACTATCAGGCACGGGCCTGTCTGACAATGTCATTGAAGACTGTCTTGTCTACAAGAACTCAGGCTATGGCCTTGATGTTGGAACAGGAGTACTACGAACTATCGCACGTTCAGGGAACACATTCACCAACAACACAACTGCAAATACTCGTGACCTGGGAACGGATACGTATATCGAAAGCGCGGCTGGAGGTGCTTCCGCAAGTGAGATTGCCGATGCCGTGTGGGATGAAGTCATATCTGGCCATGTCACAGCTGGGACATCGGGTCGATTCCTCAAAGATGCCAAACTCAAAGCCACTATTGCATCTCTTCGATAATAGTCGGGAATTCCCCCTTTCCCTACTTGCAATATGCTGACTGCTTTGATACTCTTTCAGTATGAACTTCTTTCAAAACCTTGGAACTGCTGAGTGGCTTATTATCATATTCGTCATGCTTATGCTTTTTGGGAAAAAAAAGCTTATGGAATGGGCACGTGGGCTGGGTGAATCAGGTAGAGAGATGAAAAAAGTCAAAGAAGAATTTGAAGGTGCAATGCGTGCATCAGATAAGACTGAGGTTAAAAAAACAAAAAGCTCGAAGAAAGGAGAGTGACACTCACGTATGGGAACAACTGAAATTATTATCTTGGCGGTACTTATTTTATTCTTTTTTGGTGGAAAAAGACTGCCTGATTTTGTTCGATCACTCGGAAAATCTGTTGAAGAGTTTAAAAAAGCTCTTGACGATAAAGAAGATTCAAAAAAGTAATCTTTTTCCGAACCTATGAAAAATGCCTTCGATACTGATCATATCCGTGATGCGTCAAAGCAGTATATGCCTTTCCTTCTTGAAGTACGACGCAGAATCCTCTTTGTTGTAGCCATATTTTGTATTTTCTCGGCGTGTGGATTTATTTATTATGAAAAAATAATCCGTCTTATTCTTCGTGCATTTGAACTTCAAGGTATAAACATTGTCTTCACTTCCCCCTTTCAGTTCATCAATTTAGCAATCAACTCTGCTTTTATGGTCGGCGCGGTGGTCGTATTTCCCTTGATCATTTGGCAAATTCTCTTATTTGTGCGCCCTGCACTTACCAAAGCCGAATTTAAATTGACACTTTCACTTCTACCCTTAAGTATTATCCTCTTTATAGCTGGCATGACGTTTGGAGTCCTTATCATGCGTTGGGTCATGGTTCTTTTCTATGAAAAGTCAGTCCAGCTCAATATTGGGAACTATCTAGATGTTTCACAACTGCTCTCACAGGTTATCATGACAGGTGTTTTAATGGGCGTCGCATTCCAATTTCCCGTGATACTCACGATGCTTCTCAAGATCCGTTTGTTCACGTATCAGGCTTTATCCCAAAAACGTCTCCTTGCTTACGCAATCTCTCTCGTATTTGCAGCAATGCTCCCTCCTATAGACATACTTTCTCTTATACTTCTCACCCTGCCTCTCATCTTCCTATTTGAGTTGACTCTTGTACTAAATAAATATATCCTTAGGACACATGTATTTTAGACACACAAACATACTTTGTCGAAAGGGGGTGGAATGCATATGTTAGGATTAGGAACAACAGAACTCATCATTATTGCCGTAGTACTTTTGGTGCTTTTTGGAGGAAAGAAGCTTCCAGAACTAGCTCGCGGTCTTGGTGAGGCTATACGTGAGTTTAAACGATCGATTTCAGGAGAAAAGGAAAAGTAATATGTCCGTTATTTCGATACTCATCGCTGCGATACTGCCGTTTATAGTATGGCCCTTGGAAGCGGTCCTCCCGTATCCAGCGATGGTAGAGGAAGTCTTCAAAGCAGGTACCGTCTACTTCACAGGGAAAGACCTCAAAGATTATAATCCTCGTATGACAGCCTTGGGTATAGGCTTAGTTTTTGCAATGTCTGAAAGTGTTCTCTATCTCTATAATATTGCTTCTGTCGGGGGGCCGAATACCTTTCTGGTACGACTCGCTCTCACAATCCCCTTGCATACGATCACAACATATATATCTGCGCGTACGCTCTTTCACGGGCGCACAAAAGCTGTCAGCGGAGTACTTGGGGCAATACTCATACACTATGCCTATAACCTTCTCATAGGAGCCTATCACGTTATCTAGTTCTTTGAAGCTGTTGTTATGTACTTGGAAGACACCCATCCTTCTGTCGCATCATCGATTTGGATTTTCATCCAAGCCCCTGCAGTTTCCAGGATGGGAAATGTCTTTCCCACATCTACTTTACTCACCTCAGATCCAGACGGGCTTGTACGCACACGTAGCCACCCTGTAGGTGTTTCTGTGACTGTAGCATAGACGAGTGGTGGCGTTGGAGAGATAACTGCGAGAGGGACCTCTGATGGGGCGGGCTTGGCTGATTCTTCGAGTGAGTTGAGTGGTTTTACGGCTGGTTGAGCATCTTGAATTGGACATGTCTGCACAGCTTTTGAGCTTGATGATCCAAGAACTTTTGCTTGCGAGACGTTTTTATCGACCATATTGTACGTCACAAATGACGACGCTGATGCAACCGCTGCTCCGTAAGCTATCATCACAGCAACCATAAGGAGCTGGGGACTTGATTTTGCGATCGTGTCATGGGCGGGCTTCTCAGAAGCGACCACTGTGACAGGCTTTTTTGCTTTCGTAGTTTTTTTAGGTCCAGGTTTTTCCTGCACTGGTGGCTTAACAGAAACAGAGAGATTACGCATATATATCGTCAAGAAAATGAACCCCGTGCAGATAACGATGATCAATCCCCATACGGCAAGCGTTTGTGTGGCCCCGACAAAGCCAAAAAGCGTTCCAGTTGATCCAGCTTCAGCGACGATTGTTTTAAGGCTATCAAGTTTGCGTTTAATACCTTCCAGATCGGCTTGAGAGTCTGCGTATGCCGCGAGTTTTGAGTCCGGTGTTTCTGCAAGTCCCTGTCTAGATCTAATTTTATCAAGGGAAACTTGAATGTCTGATTCCAAAGTCACCCCCTGAGCGTAATAGGATGTTTTCTTGAGCGGTTCAATAAGTGCTGTCGCCTGTTTTTGGATTGAGTCTAATTCCTTATCTGAAATGACCCAAATATCCTCGACGCGAACAGAGACGATTTGAGATTCACCTGGAGCAAGAGAATATGTTCCGTGGACATAAAATTGACCCTTGTCTGTATCGTATTTCAATGTCAATCCATCATCAGACTCGAGAACGTGCTGTTTTTTTATCTCCTTTGGCAAATAATACTTCACCTCAGCATCTTGCGTGATCAATGCTGATGGATTTGTGACTAACGTCTTGAAAACGATACTTCCCAGCTCCATCCATGAGCTTGAAAAGCCTTTGTCAGGCTTGTGAGTAAGGTATGCAAGATTTGCAGTCACCAAGCCATTCAGGAAGAGCGCTTGGTTGTGCAATGACTTATCAGTGATAGCTGAAATTTTTCTCGGAAGCTGTACTGACACCTGTGGGATACGATTAAGTATGCGAATGTCACGTGTAAGTTCCGTCAGCGTTGCCTCTTTTGCCGGACGCGCGGTTTTCTTCCATGTCCCGAGTGTAGCCTGAATTCTCTCATCACGTGATTGTAATTCTGCGATGAATTGTGCGCGATCGTGAATTTCTCCGAATAACGTCGTGGAATCTTCATCATCGCCTACCTCTCCTATGTTGAGACTGAGGAGAACTTGTGCATTCAATGCTCGCTGAGGGAAGTAAACGGTCGTAGGATTTGTGGAAACAAGTTGTTTCTGTGTCTCGTGCAAATACTGATATATTGATGCAATGTTTTTGACAGCGGTCTTACTCATATCAAAGTCCCATTCTCCTATGAACCACTGCACATTCCCGTACAGTGTATCCTGCTTGCTTCCATCTGCTGGCTCTCCGACAAACATTGCGATACTTTGAATAGCTTCAAGCTTCTGCTCACGATCCAAGCGTGGCCAGTTTTTCTGAAGCTTCAGAAGTGACGCTCGCGTCTGAGCAGATTGAAAGTACAGATTTTGTGCCTTTTTCTGAGTTGTCTTCAGCTTTGATTGGGCATCATTGAATTCTTCAATTGAGTTTTCAAAAATTGGCTTGTTGACATGTTTCTCAAGCAGGATCTGTGTTTCTTTCGTGCGCTTTTTGATTTCTTTGATATCAGCACTCGAGATATCGCCACTTGTCGTCGTTTGAACGTCGCTCTTTGTAGCAATACTTCCTGACGTGAGGGATGCACCAGTCAACGTACGTGTGGAATATGCCCAAATATCAGTAATCACTGAACCAAAACTCGTTACTGTTCGACCTGAATAATTCCATACTGCTGATGCAACCTCGCTCGCAGCAGGCGTAATGTTTTGAAGCGCAGCTCCAAATGAACCAGACGTCGTATATGATGTACGTGAGGCATTCCACACTGCATCTGATACTTCATTTTGTGTCAATCCTGATGTTGATGCTCGAGCCTCAAATGACTTATCAATACACATATATTGTGAGCCAACCGTACAACAAATCTGAGATCGATATACACCTGTTGTTGACGGCGTTGTGAATTCATGCGCATAGTAGCCATCTGCGGTGCTTGTCAAGGGAGTTGCAGTCAGATAGCTTGTCCCATCAGGATATTTTGAGGTGAATGTACACGTGCCTGAAGTATTTGGTGTATAGTCATCATCGAATAAAAATTCACCAATTGAACAGGTCGTGGAGACAGTACAAACTTGGGGACTTGCTGCGGCCTGTACATGAGTTGCACATACGAGAGCCACAGCAAGCATCATGCCAATCGATACACCTTTCACAGCATTTGTATGTATCATTTGTCTCCTCATACTATTCCTTAGCTGCATTTCTCAATTCTTTGATTGAAGCTCCAATTCCTCGAGCTAATTCAGGTAACTTTCGACCTCCAAAAAACATCATCAGTACAAATGAGATAACCAAAAGCTCTCCTGATCCAAATCTACTTAGCATATGACTCACCTCCTTTCAAATAATTAACTGTTGTGACACAGTGTCATGTCCTATCTGTTATTAAGTCAACCATATATAAAAATCCATGTCAAGGGTATTATATTCTTATCATATTCGCGTCTTGTGACCTCATTTTGTACCGTTATAGAGATGCATATCAGGTGTTCATCTATGTCTTGCTTTGATGATGTGATAATGATAAGATTACCTATATGCTTGTCATTGCGTATACGAAGAATCAATCCTTATCTGATAAGCTGGATTTCCTTGATAAGCTCAGAAAAGATCTTCATGTCATGCCTTTAAGCCGTGAGCACCTCTATGCACGACAATGGAATGTGACGCTATCACGTATTTCGTGTGCCCTAACCCATCAAGGGTATACACTTTCACTGCAGGCTATTGAGAAATATCTCGCTGATGGAAGCTATACATCGACAAAGGCTGTCGCAACGCGTAAATATAAAGAGGCGCTCAACCTTATCCGCACAGAATGGTACGTGACACCTGTTGCAATTTCGCCCCATACAATATCCACCTTAGATTCCTTTATTACACAAAATAAGCGTGGAACACTCTCGAAGCGTACCCCTATTGAGAAACTGTACGATCTCAAACAATTATTAACCTATATTCAAAGCGGTGACGAACATCCAATTATTCAGGCTGGTATTGTCTATATTGAGATTATTCAAAAGGATCTTATCCCTTATTCAGGTCATTTAGTTGGTATTTTGCTCGCTTCTATGTTGATGTATAAATATGGATGGGACTTTCGAGAGCTGATCGTACTTGAAAAGATACTCGATCCACACTCTGCAGAATATCGATATGCATTTGATGCAACAAAAACAAACAATAATGCATCTATTTGGCTTGATTTTATTGTGGATGCACTTATTACGGAGACTCAAGCGCTACTTGGTGTATCAACATCTGGAGCTGAAACGCCCTTCGTGGAAGTTCTCTTACCCCGACATATACGAATTATGTCTCTTTTTGATAATCCGTTGGTACGTATTACGAATAAGATTCTCCAAGAAAAATTTGGGATATCTCAAATTACAGCCTCGCGAGACCTTGCAAAGCTCACAGATATGGGTCTCCTCAAGGTCCATGCAAAAGGAAGGTCAACCTACTATACGAAGATTTAGTAGCCTAAGTAAAATCTATCTTTGCCCCTTTGAAAGGCCCTATCAGCGCAAAGTTGCGCATCTGTGGGACACATACTTCCTTGGCAATGTTTCTGACATCTTCAGCAGTGATAGCTTCAATCTTGGCAAAGTAGTCCTCAAGATCAAAGAGTTCATTATGAAAAAGCTCCTTTGTACCATAGTGCGCTGCAACATTAAATGTATCTTCCATTGAAAGAATAAATCGCCCTTTAATCAGCTCCTTGGCGCGATCAAGCTCATCCTGTGGGACGAGGTCGTGTTTGAGTTGCTCATGCTCCCGCATGATCACATGAACAGCCTCTTGGACCTTAGCGAGGTCTGGTTCGACACCTGCATACGTAGCCATATATCCAGCATCATCATAGTGCTCAGTAAATGTACTCACGGAGTAGCATAACCCTCTCTTCTCACGGACCTCTCTGAAAAGCCGTGACGTCATACCCATACCCAGTACTGCTGAAAGGACTGTCAGAGCATGCCTGCGCTCATCAAAGCTGTCAAATGTGCGAAATCCGAGGCAAAAATGTGCTTGTTCTGATTTTTTATATTTGATTCGCTCTGCTGGCTTTGTTTGGGTGATGTCCACTCGCAAGAAGTCAGGCGTCTTATGTGATTTCCATGGGGCAAAGCGCTTCTCGATAGCATCTTTATAGTAATCAAGCGTACGCTCACTATCAGAGGTCAACCCACCAGCAAGGATAAGCACTGCGTTTTGTGGGTGATACCACTCCCCTATATAGTCCTTAAAGGTCTTTTGGGTTGCCCCTGTGACTGATTTCTTTGTTCCAATGATATTATATCCAAGTGGATGGTCTCCAAAAAGCACATTTTCAAATATTTCATAGATCGTTCTGCCTGGCATATCCTCATACATGTTCATCTCCTGAATAATAACTCCTTTTTCCTTTTCAATTTCTTCTGGATCAAGAAGTGGATGCTGAATCATATCCCCAATTACGTCTATAACAACGTCTGTATCTACAGCAGGGGCCTTTACATAGTATCCTGTATGATCGTCTGAGGTAAAGGCATTGAATATTCCTCCACGACCCTCAATCATCTCTGCGAGCGCTTGAGCATTGGGGTATTTTTTACTTCCTTTAAAAGCCATATGCTCGAAAAAATGAGCGATGCCGTTGTTTTCTGTATCTTCGTAGCGCGAGCCGGCTTTGACAAGAAGAAGTGTTGTTACTGAAGGAAAAGCTTTTGTATCAATAAGTATGATACGCAGGCCATTTTTAAGAACATACGAGTAGGTTTGCATTGGGGTATTGTACAGGATTTGTTGTGCAAAAAAAAGATGAACGTGACAAAAAACTATGATACAATATGCTAACTTCATCCGTTTTGATGGATGCAAGGGCCTGTAGCTCAATGGTAGAGCAGTTCCCTTTTAAGGAATTGGTTGTGGGTTCGAATCCCTCCGGGCCCACGTCTTTCTTGCCAACAATATTCAAAATTATCCCTTTGACGTACACATTTGTATACTTTGAGGGCAACCACTTCTGAATTTTCTCTGAAGCTAGAGCTTTTTCTAGAGCCTCATCCTGAGATACCAATGACGATACAGAGATTACATCTCGAACCTTGCCATTTATCTGTACAGGCAACTTGATCATCGTCTCCAGTTCAGTAGCTTCTTCAACAATAGGCCATGAAGAAACATGGATTGACTCCTTTTCACTAAAAATATGCATCCACAGATAGTCAGTTATGTAGGGGGCAAATGGCGCGAGAAGCTTCAAAAAGTCTTTTGCATGGCCCTGCGTAAGCTTTTGACCCTCCTGCTCCCAAACATTAAGCAATGTCATCATAGAAGAGATAGGAGTATTAAATTTCACGTCAGTAATATCTTTGGATATTTTGCGGACGCAGATTTGGAGCTCACGGACAACCTCAGATGTTTCATCTGAAGGCATATTTGTTATTTTGGCAGTGTTATTATATATCTGCCATATGCGCCTTATGAAGCGATACGCACCTTGTAGGGTTTGGGTTGACCAGGCAATCTCTTGGCTGAATGGAGCCATAAACATTTCGTATACTCTGAGCGCATCTGCTCCGTACTCACCGATGACATCATCAGGATTTATGACATTACCCCATGATTTACTCATTTTTCGTCCATCCTCTGCCTGTACCATCCCCACATTGCGAAGTCTTTTAAATGGCTCGCGGACTGTCACTGAGCCTAAATCGTTGAGCACGTGCATCCAGAAGCGTGCATACAAAAGATGCAAAACCGCATGCTCTGCCCCACCAATATACCAGTCGACAGGCATCGTGTTTTGTACCGCATCTGTGAATGGTGATTGGATATCTGCCTTCCCTGCGCGAATGGCTTCCGCAATTGGATATGCAAGATAGTACCAGCATGAGCCTGCCCAGTTAGGCATTGTATCAGTTTCACGCTGTGCTGATGCCCCGCAGTGAGGACAGGTTGTTTCTACCCACTCAGGGAGATTGGATAAGGGAGACGCACCTGACTCAGTAGGCTCATATGACTCAACAATGGGGAGTTTGAGTGGCAACTCGTCGCGAGAAAGTGGAAACCACCCTGGCATTTTATCCTGTGATTCCTTGATCATGTGCTTAAACTTCTCGTCAGATGGGTTGTTCTTGAGCCCCAAATACATATCTTTCCCTTCTGCTGTATCCCAATAGCTGATATTGTTATGTGCACATATTTCACAGTAGACCATAGGTATTGGTTCCCCCCAATATCGCTGACGACTGAATATCCAATCGCGAAGATGATAGGTTGTTTCTGCATTACCGTACGTATGCTCAGTCAAAAAGGTCTGAATTTTCTCAACAGCATCCTCGCTGTCCATAGTATCAAGGAAATCAGAGTTCATTATTTTGCCTGATCCTTCATGAACGTGAGCCAATTCAGTAATATCAGATCTGTTTCCATCAGGGCCTTCAATGACTCTTTTCACTGGTAGATTGAACTTAGCAGCGAATGCGAAGTCTCGCTTATCATGCGCCGGAACGCATACAACAGCTCCTGAACCAACGTTCACTAAAACAAAGTCTGAGATCCATACAGGGAGCTTTTCTCCGTTCAAGCGATTTACCGCATAGTAGCCCGTAAAGACACCCGTTTTCGTTTTTTCTTCGGCCATTCGTTCACGTTCTGTTTTGCGAAGTGCCGTTTCTACATATTCACAGATATCTTTATGTGAAGCCTCATTCTGTGCAGATACATCACCTGCAACAAGCCTCTTCACAAACGAGTGCTCTGGAGCAAGGACTATACAACTTGCACCAAAGTTTGTCTCAGGTCGGGTTGTAAAACATGTCACAGACTCCCCGATGTCTCCACCCTGTTTATCACAAAGTGGATAGCTAATGTTCATCCCCTCCTTTTTCCCAATCCAATTTTTTTGCATTTCAATAATGCCTTTTGGCCAATCAAGATCTTTGAGGCCCTGCAATAAACTATCTGCATATTCTTGTATACGGAATATCCACTGCGGAAGATTGCGTTTTTCAACAATCGTGCCACATCGTTCATGTGTTCCATTCCCTTGAATCTCCTCTTGTGCTAATCCTGTTTTACACTGTGGACAATAATACACAGGCGTATCTTTTTTGTAGAGCAATCCGCGCGTGTAAAACGTAATAAATAACGATTGCGTTATTGCATAGTAGTTTGGATCAGTAGTATTAATTTCCTTTTCCCAGTCAAATGACATTCCTAACAAATCAAACTGACGTTTGAAATTGGCAATATTAACGGGGACAAGTTCCTGAGGATTTGTCTTTTTTTTGATAGCTGCATTTTCAGCTGGAAGCCCGAACGCATCCCAGCCCATTGGATACAGAACAGATTTCCCTTGCATGCGATAAAAACGAGCCAAAATGTCTGTGCCCGTATACACACGAGCGTGACCAGTGTGTAAGCCATCTCCAGAAGGATATGGGAACATAACAAGTACGTACGATTTTTGATCTTTATTCGTAAGATCAGGTGTCTTGTAGGTCTGATGCTGAGCCCACCACTCCCGCATCGTGCTTTCAATGACAGCTGGGTCAAACCGAGGCGCCTGGTTAGGAGATGTCTGTGCGTTCATGCAAGTAATTATACACCAGAAAGTTATTGCTTAGAGCAGACCAACAGCACGCATCACTTCTTCAAGTTTCTTGCTTGAAATTGCTCGTGCTTTCTCAAGCCCAGCGTCAAGAATCTCGTGAAGATACTGCGGATCGGACATAAGCTCGTCATGGCGCTTCTGAACTGGTGCCAGCGCACTCACCATGACTTCTGCGAGGTCAGATTTAAACTCCCCATACTGCTTACCGATATATGTACGTTCGATTTCCTGCACGCTTTGACCAGAAAGCTGTGCATAAAGATGTATAAGCTGTGAAACAGCTGGCTTATCTGGAGCCACTCGAATTTCAGATCCAGAATCGGTAACTGCACGTTTAATTTTCGATCGAATGATATCTGCACTGTCGTTAAGATTGATAACGCCATTTTTATTTTCATCTGATTTACTCATTTTTTTTGTGGGATCTTGGAGACTCATCAGCCGAGCTGTGTGTTGTTTGATAACACCTTGAGGCTCTCTGAAAACCTCCCCATATTGTGTGTTAAAGCGCTTAACAATATCTCGCGCTAATTCCATATGCTGAATCTGATCATCCCCCACAGGTACTTCATGAGGACTGTAAAGTAATATGTCAGCAGCCATCAAAACGGGATACATAAATAATCCAGTCGATGTACGTTCACCTTGCTTTTGACTTTTTTCTTTAAACTGGATCATCCTCTCAAGCCAACCCATTGGTGTCATACAGCTCAAGATCCACATAAGCTGAGCGTGGTCTGGATTGTGTGATTGTTGGAAGAGAATAACTTTCTTTTCATCAATGCCTGATGCAAGCATCCATGCTGTCAAATCAAGCGCAGTATGACGAAGTTCATCCGGATCTTGCGCAACAGTTATCGCATGGAGGTCAACTATGGAAAATATGCACGATTTATCGCTGGAGCTGTTTTGAAGCTCTACTAATGGAAGCATGACAGCAACATAGTTACCAAGATGCAAAGCCCCAGATGGTTGAATACCTGTGAGAACTCGTCGCATGGATGAATCTGGTGACATAATACAAGAATCATAGCATGCACACGCTAAATTCACAAGACAACACACATCGAATTTCAACCCACCCAACCTCCACGAGGTATGAGTTCACTTGATCCATCCCCTCTTCGCTTCACCATCCCCACGCTCACTCGATCGTCATAAATATAACGTCAGCTCTAATCCCAGTTCATTAGACCACCTCAAGCGTTTTTTTCTCGCTCTTGAGTTTTTTTACTTCCGCCTCAGATAATCTACTAAGGCGTGTACGGACGTTCTGAATTTGGACCTCCATAACCACATGCTCCATATTCAAAATAAGAGCCTCAATCAAATCCTGCGCTTCTTGAAGAGTTAACGACCGGACATTTTCTGGAAAGAAATGAAAAACCTGATTACGTGCAAATGTCCATGTGTTCCAAATTTCTTCACTCAACTCACAACCAACACTTTCGCAGATCTTGCCATACACAGATTCTTTACGAAGTTTATGTTTGAGATGAGGGGACATCACGCGACCGATGCGAAAATGTTTCGATAAATAATCTTCGCGCGTTATGTACCCAGCATCAAGGAATATTTTTTTCAAAAATCCCTCATAGGCTTTTGCAAAAGGGAAAACAACAAACGAATAATCTTCAAATTTTTTCTCTCGATCTTCAAGGATAAACTCAAGCACATAATAACCCTGTTTAATCAGATCCATTTGATCCTGCGGTAGATAGCCGATGAGGGGTGAATCGTCGCGTAACATAGGTATAGTATAATATCTTACTATGCAAGATACGAGTATATATGATCTTATTTCTCAGGAAGAAATGCGCCAACGTGACACGTTGATGCTTATCCCGTCCGAAAATCATACGTCACAAAATGTGCGCATGGCAGTTGGCTCAGTTCTTTCAAATAAATATGCAGAGGGATATCCCCATGCTCGCTACTACCAGGGCAATACCTTCATTGATGAAATAGAAATTCGTGCTCAGGATCTTGCAAAAAAGCTTTTCCATGTGCCCCATGCAAATGTTCAACCGTATTCAGGCTCCCCCGCAAATTCCGCCATATACTTTGGACTCCTTCAACATGGAGATACCATCATGGGCCTCAAGCTTTCTGCAGGAGGACATTTGACACACGGCCACCCAGACATCACTTTTTCGGGTAAATATTTCACGTCTGTACAATATGATGTGGATAAAAACGGCATTTTAGACATGGAGGCGATCGCTGAGCTTGCTCGCACCCATAAACCAAAGATTATCACCGTTGGCACAACAGCATATCCACGGTCGTTCGATTGGCAGGCATGGCGCACACTAGCAGATGAATGTGGAACTATCCTTCATGCAGATATTTCCCACATTGCCGGTCTTATTGCAGGCGGAGCATATGAGAGCCCTGTCCCGTATGCTGATGTGGTGATGTTTACAACACACAAAACACTTCGCGGTCCGCGCGGAGCAGTTATTCTCGTCACTGATCGTGGACTCGAGCGTGACCCTGACATGGCAAAAAAGATAGATCGTGCAGTGTTTCCCGGTTTACAAGGTGGTCCACATGCCAACACTATTGCAGGAATCGCGATCGCACTTGAAGAAGCCTCTACACCTGCATTTGAGACATACGCACATGATGTTATCAAAAATGCACGTACACTTTCCGACACACTTGCCAACGCAGGACTCACGTTGGTGACTGGTGGCACGGATAATCATCTGATGATTATTGATCTCCAAGACAGAGGCCTCGTTGGAAACATCGTCGCTGAGGCACTTGAAGTGGCCGGGATAGTCGTCAACCGCAACGCAGTGCCTCATGATCCCCAACCGCCCTTTTATCCCTCAGGAATCAGGATTGGCACGCCTGCTGTCACGACACGAGGGATGGGTGAAGACGAGATGAAGCGTATCGGAGGGTGGATTGTTGAAGTTATAGACCTCATGGCCCACTACGAGCTTCCCAAAGAACAATCAGATAAAAGCTCATTTATGAAGACATTTCGACACGATATTCAGAAGCATCCTCGACTCATTAAAATAGCTACGGACGTGAAGAATCTCTGCGACCAATTTCCGATCTAAAAAACTGCGATCGGACGCTTATGCTACCTCGATTTGGACAGATGGAGTCATTGTCCCTGACACATATGCAGACACAATGTTTTTCTTGGAAACGGCACCAATAAATGCTGAGATATTTTCAACAAGTTGATCATCTTTAAAAGACATCTTACCAACAGCTTGGTGAATAATTGGGGCTTTCGGCTCAGATTTGAAGTTAACTGATCCCCCTTTGAATTTTTTCATTGCCTCTTCAGGTTTATCAGTAACAGTTCCCGTTTTAGGATTTGGCATAAGTCCTTTTGGACCCAAAACGCGTGCAAATGGCACAAGCTGTGACATGAATGCAGGTGTGGTGATCAAAATATCAAAGTTAAAGACGCCATCACCAATTTCCTTGAGTACTTTTTCGTCAGCGATGACTGCTCGAACCTCTTTGCCTGTTCCGTGTGGAAGTGTGACGTCACCCTTCAATCCCATTTCCTTGATGTTCACATGAACCTCGACTGTTTCATCAAACTTTGCATATTTCATCTCTTTGAGAAGCTTGACAGCTGTTTCAAGAGATACTTTTTTTGTTCGATCCGTGAGTTTTTGAGCTTTAAGGGCATTTTTTCCAAATGTTTTCTTAGAAGATGAGCCTTTTGCTTTTTTTGCTGATACTGCAGTCTTACTTTCTTCAGGAACTTCTGTCGTTACATCATGAGACACAACCACCGGATCTTCAGACACAACCTCCGGAGCAACAGCCTCGACTTTTTCAGGCATAGCTTCTCCCTTCTTTTCTTTTTTTACTGCTCGGCGCTTTTGTGCAACAGCAACTTCGAGTTGCTCCTGTTCATCATCTCCGAGTGTTTTGAGTCTGATTTTTCCCATGTGATTATTAAATAATGATTATGCAACTTTGACGCCCATTGATCGGGCTGTTCCTTCAACAACTTTCATAGCAGCTTCGACAGTGTAGGCGTTCAGATCTGCCATTTTATCTTGTGCTATTTCTTTTACTTGCTCTTGTGTGAGTGTCGCTAATGTTTCACGACCTGTTTTACCTGATCCAGCCTTAATACCAGCCTTTTGTTTGATCAGCTCTGCGACAGGTGGTAACTTTGTTATGAAGGTAAATGTCTTATCTTCATAGACGGTGACAATAACAGGAATCACTTGACCTCGTTTATCAGCAGTAGCATCGTTGTATTGCTTCACAAAATCCATAATTGGCACACCGTGCTGACCTAAAACTGGTCCAACAGGAGGAGCTGGTGTTGCTGCACCTGCTTGCAAGTTCAATTTGAATTGTGATTTGATCTTTTTTGCCATGTGATTAGAGTTTTGCTACTTGTAAAAAGTCAAGTTCGACTGGTGTCTCTCGTCCAAAAATAGTAACGAGTACGGTAACTTTACCTTTGTCCTCATCCATAGCGCTGATTGTCCCAATGAAGTCGGTGAATGGCTCATGCGTGAGCTTCACAACCTCACCAGTTGAGAATTTAGCCTTGAATTTTGGCTGATCCTGGTTGACCCATTTCATAATGGCTTGGACTTCTTTATCAGAAATTGGGGTTGGCTTCGTGCCTGCACCAACAAATCCTGTAATACCTTGTGTCGTTCGTACAACAATCCAAGAATCATTGTCCAAAATCATGCGGACAAGAATGTATCCTGGGAAGACTTTTTCCTTTTTGTTCTTTTTTTGACCTTTTGAAATGACCACTGTGTTTTGCATAGGCACAATGACTTCAAAAATGCGGTCTGAGAAACCGAGTGTCTTGGTTCGCTGTTCAAGGCTTTCCTTCGCTTTGGATTCAAATCCAGACTGCGTGTGGACAACGTACCATTTACCAAGGGGAACTTCCTCAACAGGAGTTTCGACGGGCGTTTCAGCCACTTCGAGTTCAGGTGTTTCAAGTACTACTTCATCAGTAGCTGTATTTTGTGTATCTGTCATATGTTTCTCTCCCTCTATTCGTAACGAGCTGAGGTACTAATGAGAAATGATCTCTAAAACTTTTGCAAGCGAGATGTCTATTATACCTACAAAAAGGCCCATTATCAAGGATATTGTAATAACCGTGATCGTCAGCTGGACAGCTTCCTGTCGAGTTGGCCATGTCACCTGCTTCAACTCTTCACGTAATCCAAAAAACGTTAGTCCCTTTTTAGGCTTATCCGTTGATGTGGATTGATGCTTTACTTGAAGCTTTTTTGACATTTTCATATTGTATCACATATTGCTATACTGAATATATGAATCACAAGCATCTCATGTCGCATTCACTTTGGCTTATGACAGCTACGCTTGTTGCCTTTATTCTTGCACGTTGGCTTGGCGCACTCTACGATGCTGAGATTTTAGCTGTATTATTTATCATCTACGTCTTTGCGCGACGTATGCATGCTTCTCAGACACATGTTGATGCTGTCAACCAAACACAAATACTTGACGCAAGTATATGCACAGTGATTATTTTGACAGTTGTTCTCACCACTGGAGGGCTGAGTTCGATATATTTCTTCCTCATGTACTTCTTGCTGTTTGGCATTGCCTTACTCGTTGAGCCATTGGCCTCACTCGTTGTCACGGTGATGATACTCGCCCTTTTTATACCTGATCTACCCAGTTCATTCACCCTAGAAAACATTATTCCCCTTGTATCTCTGCCCCTGATGGTGCCATTTGCTTTATACGTTGGTGCATCATATCGTAAACGTGAAGAACTTCAAGAGCAAGCACAGTCAGCTCAAAAGGAGACGCAGTACATCGAAGAGGATGCGTTGATTTTTATCTCAACCGTCGTCCGCACCCATGTGGTCAGCATTTTAGAATTGGCTGAAAATACGCCTGGTGATGAAAAAATGACTGATATTCGTGTTTCTGCACATCGACTCCAGAAATTGATTGATAAGTTTGAACGGATGTATCAATGAAAGGTACTGTGCGCCCATCATATTTGAAGGTTTTATTGCTTGTTGGAGTGGGACTTCTGTGTATTCTGCTCACACCAACGTACGTTTCTGCACAAGATGGAACTATGCGATCAAACCAATTTCGAGTCAAAACAGGGAATATTAATTTCAGCTCAGGATCCCTTGATTCAACAAATTACAACCTTGGGACGACTCTCGGTCAGCTTGCTGCGCAAGAATTTAGCTCAACTGGATATATTGTGAAGGCAGGCTTTCAGTATATTCATAGTATTATCCCCTTTTCGTTTGAAATTTCTGATACAAGTATTGCGCTTGGCACACTCACACCAGGCTCAGCATCAACAGCCTCGACAGATCTCACCGTGTCCTTTGGAGGAGCTGGACAATATCTCGTAACTGCAGAGGAGCTTGGTCCGCTCAAGACACAGACGAGCGATGAGATTCCTGATACTGTGTGTAATGGTGGTGGGGATACATGTACTGAGACAACAGCGGATGTTTGGACATCTGCAAGTGCCTATGGTTTTGGGTATTCCATAAGCGGTGATGGGAAACCGACTGATTTCGTCGATGGAACCTATTATCGACCCTTTGCTGATGCGCTTTTATCTGAAGCCCCCGAGGTAGTCATGAGCTCAAGTCAAGTCACAGAGTCGAGCGCGGACACAGGAACCATGACATTCAAGGCACTGATCTCGAATGTGCAACCCGCTGGATCATATACGACGGTTATTCGATTGACTGCAACACCAAGCTATTAAGAACTATGTATACCTTGCGAAACATACTCCTTGTTGCTGTGCTGAGCCTGATCATGAGCCTACTGGGGGCTGTGATGCCCGTACATGCTCAACAAGTTGCATTGTCACTCACTCCCCCCTTGATAGAAACTGTCATCAAGCCAGGGAAGTCTATCGTGATTGCCTACACCATCGCCAATGGTGGGGATCCCCTCATCATGTCGACAAACATCTCTCGCTTTAAGCCTGTAGGCATTGATGGCGGAGTTGAGCTTGAAAATACAAAGGATGGACCAATTCGATTCAACCTCGAAAATAGCGACATTCAACTTGGCAAAGCATTTTTTGTCAAAAATGGAAAAGGCCAACAGCTCCTGCTGAAAATACGGGTGCCTGAAGGGACTCCTGATGGTGATTATTACTATACCTTTTATGCTCAAAATGAGCTTGGACGACTCCCCGAGGGTCAGCCATCTGCGCTCACGCAGGCACGCATAGGTTCGCACATACTCATAACCGTCACGCAGTCAGGCGTCATTGATGTCAATGGCGGAATCGGCGACTTCCATATCAACCCTCGATACACCCTCAAACTTTTTGGGCGTACCTACCGCATTGTTGAATCAACAGATGTCATACCTGTTGATCTCATTGTTCAAAATACAGGGCACACCCTCGCCAAGCCTCAAGGGACCATCACGTTGCGTGGATCATTTGGCGAGAAGGCAGAGTATACATTGATTCCTCAAAATATACTGAGTATGTCGTCACGTCGCATTCACGCTTCTCCTTCAGCAGAACTGAGGCTACGAGATGGAGGTGCGCGAACTGATGCAAGCCTCCATATAAATGGATTTTTCGTAGGGAAGTATATATTAGGAGCGAACGTTGACTTTGGTGATAAAACACAAGCTGATTCTGCTACGACTGTATTTTTTGCGATACCATATAAGCTCATTTCAGCCTTTATACTTGTCTGCGGTCTGAGCATCATTGTGTTGAAAAAGTACCGTCAGGTGTAATTTTAATAACAATATCTCCTTCGTTTTTCGTCATATACGTCGAAACTCCACGCTCATTGAGCATATCAAGCACCTCAGATGATGGATGTCCATATGTGTTTTGACTTCCAACAGATATGACTGCCAGATCAGGCTGGATGTATGAGAGAAAATCCTTTGTGAGGCCTACCCGCGAGCCGTGATGAGGAACTTTCAAAATTTCAATATGTCCAAATTGAACTAATGTGTTATTTTTTTGTACCTGGGCAAGTGCTCGTGGTGTTGCATCTCCAGTCATTAGTATTTGAACAGTCCCATATGCATAGACGCAGAGATGCGAGTACGCATTGAGATCTTTGCCCTCTGTCTTACGGATATACAGAAGGTCCGTTGAGCTAGGCCATACGCATTGTATTGATTCATTGAGCCCAGTATGTATCTGGGTATGTGAGTCGACCAAATCTGTCATGGATATAACCTGTGTCCCGTGTGTATGGATCGCCTGTATCAATCCGTCATATGTATCAGCTGAGGGTGGAGGTTCTGGAATGATGAGCGTGCGGATGTGGTATTTTTTGTATACATATCGTAGTCCACCATAATGATCGAGGTGCGGATGTGAGATGAATGCAAATTCGATTGTTCTATCCATAAATGGCATATATGTCCCGAGACAGTCAAGAACATCCTCATGTGCGCCAAAGTCAATCACGATGTCAGCGTGTGATGCGGTACGTATGTACAGCGCATCACCATTGCCAACATCACACATCACAAAAACACTCCCCTTTCGTATGTTTGCAACTACCAAAAGAATCATGCAGATAACTATGATGCCTGCAGTGACTTTAAAGAGCGTTGGGATATGGAAAACATCATCCATCGATAAGCAGATTTACGTACCTGCAAATGAAATAAATATGTGAGGAAGCCGTGACATCAGAAAAATTGCGCGGATGACATACTCTAAAAGCCCGTAACACATAATTGCAGGGAGAAGTCCTAACCATGGGTGGATGTATCCGAGGATTGCAGTAAAAAAGCCAAAGACCATCAAAGGTGGAACGGTGAATGACACAATAAGATTTGAAAATGGTGCAATCAGAGATATCTCGCGAAAGTACCAAAAAATGATAGGCATAGTCACCGCTTGCGCAGCAAATGAAGGGCGCAATTCTGCTTCAAGATAGGCATAAAGTTTGTTCCAACGGGAGGGTTGAGTATCGTTTTGAGCTCGATGTGGCGCATTTCCCCACAACATGATCCCAAGCGTCGCACCAAATGATAGCTGAAAAGATACTGACGTGAGCCATTCAAATTTGAATAGAGCGACAACCACGGCTGATAAAAAGAGTACATATAAACCAAGTGTTTTGCGCTCATACACAAGTGCCAGGAGGGTCAGAATCCCCATGACTCCAGCTCGCGTTACGGGAGGATCTGCTCCCACAAAGGCGATAAACCCGATAATCCCTCCTATCGTCATGAGTGCAGATTTTTTTCTGCCAAATGGCTTTGTAAACGCACCGATGAAAGCTCCCAAAAGGGTGATATTGATACCAGATAGGACAACCATATGCAGGAGTCCAGTGACCTTGATAGCATTCATAAAGGCCTGTGAGACATGCAGTTTTTCACCAAAGACAATCCCACTTAAAAGGGATGCATGTGGCTCTGGAAGATACAACCGATAGAGATCCGTAAAAATATGTGTCGCTTCAACCGGCTGTGAAAAGGTAGGGCTAGGGCTGAGCATACGTAATCTGATCTTGAAATTTTGCAATAACTGCCTCCGTCAATCCCGACCGTGCCACAAGATCATCGTAGTTTGAATAAGGGCGATTTTGAATAATTTTTTCTGCAGAAACGGGACCGATACCGGGAAGATCCTCAATCTGAGCCTGAGTAGCTGTGTTGATTGCAAGTAAGGAGCTTGCTGATCCCGTGGGGACCAGTGGCGGGTTCTTCACCGTGGTAGGTGTCCCCTGCTCAATATAATATGCATCTTCAATAAAGACACCACTCCCCGTCTCATCAGTACGAGGAATGTAGATCTTCTCTTGATCTACCAATATCCGTGCATTGTTGTAATTGCGATAAAAATAGTCTGTGTCAGCATTGTATGCAAGCCCACCTGCCAACTCCAATGCCTCAGATAGCCGTGCTCCCTTTTGAAGAACATACGTCTGTGGTTTTTTTACTGCACCAGAGATATCAACAGCAATTTTTTCAGTCGGTCGTTGAGGCTGAGTCGGTGAAGGAGTATCGTCGATGTCACGAGTAGTAATCGCTGGGACTTCTTGAGATTGAGCGGGCTTACTGGCACCCTGAAATGCCAGCCCCAGCGCAACAATGCCAATCAATGTCGCCAAAAATGAGGCAACCATGAGAAATCCTTCATGAGGATAGACCTTAAAGAACAGTTTGAGTCGTACAATGCCTTCGTGCATGAAGACACTATCTCATATGATTATGAAATATTTATGAAATGGCCTCGAAAAATTTATTTAGCCTATGAGGATGCCCCGAATCTCTTTGAAGATAGTGAACGCTTCGAGGGAAATCCATTTTCTCCCAACAAGTGATGGAGGCAAACCTGGATCTTCACGAAGAAGTTTGATATATGCATACAGCACTTTCTTCATTTTATCCTTCTTTTCATGATCTTCAGATAAATAGCCATGCCATTCTTTAAAAAGATTTTTGTATGCTGTCTCAAGGCCTGACTTATTCCAAACTTTTTCTACTAGCGTTTGCATGTCTCCAAACATATGTGTCGATTCAAACGCTTGGATGTATTGCTCTTCTTCACGTCCGTACACAAGGTCGCGTAAAGGACCAATAATAGGATGTGCTGTCATCCAAAATGATCTATGCCATGGGCCTAATCCCCAACCTTGCATTTCTCGACGAAGTCTATCTCGCAGGTGTCGTTTTTTTTCTGGAATTTCGTATGAGATGATTCTCCAGACGCCGTCCCAATCATCCTTTAAATAGCGAATAGCTGGAAACTCAAGGCAAAGCGCGTAAAAACCCTTTTCTGTCAATCGGTACTCAGTGTAATCACCTGTCGCATCTTCATTTTTTTCAAGAAGATTGTCCTTCAACATAGCAGAGAGTGTCCCTTTTGTTTTTTGATTCAATGATAAATCGTACAGATCAAGATACAGTGGTGAAAGCGGAACATAGCCAAAAGAAATATCTTTTGTCATGAAGAAAAGGAGCAAAAGTTTCGTTCTACGTTCTTTAACAGGCATTGTTACGTTGGTGATAAATTTACTGTCGTTTATAACTTAATAAGCAGATTAACAGACGGAAAATTTTTTGTCAATAGATACTCTCCATTGTAAACATCATGCTTGACTTTGTTATGAAAACTATGTACAAATGATATACGTGCGCATTGCTCATCAAGCCTAATTAACTATGAAACATCGAAATTTACTCATTTCTGGAGCAATCTTTCTAACAGGGCTCTATGTTTTTTTTATCCGACCAGAATTCGCACGTTCTGGAGCACTTTCGACGGTCAAAGATACTCTTTCAAATTCTCGACTGAGTTATGAAGCTGGTGTCAGTGGCTCTATTTCATCAGGTGCGACAACTATAACCATCGACAGTTCGAGTAACCCTGATAACAACACATCTCACCTCTTCCCCGGAGATGTTATCTGTTTTGCAAATGTTGCCAAAACAGGATGCATTGGCAATACGACATATACAGTTGGAACAATCATTAGTAGCACATCATTTTCAATTACGTCTGCCCTGAGTTCTAATCTCATTGCTACTGATGTCGTTGTTGCTACTCAGTCTGCAACACACACTATCACTTTTGTGACAACTTCTTCCGTAGCAAATGGATCTGTTCTTATCAAGATACCTGCAGCGACAACGACAGCTGCTTCAAATAACGGATTTGCTGATCAAGGAACAGATTCGACAGGATCTCAAGGCTTCGATCTTAACAGCCTCTCTGCAAGCGATGTCACCTGTTCAGGTGGTTCTCCTACCTGGGGAGCTGAAACAATCACAAGCTCTGTTACAAGCGGTTCTGGTGAGCATGAAATCATATGTCCATTCACTGGGACGCTCGCATCTGGAGTCACAGTAACAGCGACACTGGGTAATGCAGTTTTGAGAAACCCCGTCCCAGCAACAGATCATACCCAAGGTACCGCTAATGATCTTCAGGTGTCAATCCTGGAATATGATAACAATACACCTGGATCAGGTAACCTTATTGACTCATCTGATACGTCTGTCGCTCCAATTGAAGCCGTCTTTGTGTCTGCTAGTGTCGACGAATCCCTTTCATTTACTATATCTCCCGTGACGAGTAGTACTACAGCCTGCGGTGCATCTATGGATATTACTTCAACGTTTAGTTCAATTCCTTTTGGTACTGTTGGACTCAATGCATTTACAGACATCGCACATGGCTTAGAGGTGTCGACAAATGCAACAAATGGCTATGCTGTCACTGCGACTGCAACAGACCAAATGGGTCTCAATGGAGGGACATGTACTGGCGATGCGGGAGTAGCAAATGATTGTATCCCTGACACTATCGGTGATTCTCCAGATCAAGATGCTACTCATTCAGTTTCTGATGACTGGGAAGATGCTACGACAAATGGATTTGGCTATTCGCTTGACTCCACTGATGGGACTGATGCTGCATTTGAGTGGGATGGTACATCTGGCTCATGTGACGGATCAGGAACTGATTTCTGTGCACGTCAGTTTGCCGATTTAGAAGCTGGAGAAAGTCCCGTCACTGTCATGTCAAATAACGGGGCTGTCAACTCAAAAAACATTTATGTCTGCTATAGAATTTCTGTTGGTGCACTACAACCAGCAGGATATTATTACAATAAAGTTAAATACACTGCTACTCCAACATTTTAAATATGAAACGCATCAACTTTTTACTCTCATTTCTTGCTTTAGGATTTCTTGTCTCTTGTGTTGCAAGTCATGTTGAGGCTGTAGATGTACCACTGCGAGTCGCTCCTGCTCGACAAGAATTTCAGCTTGACCCCGGTGAGACCTCAGCTGTGACCATCAAGTTTTATAACCTCTCAGATGTACCTGTCAATGGAATCATCAAGGCGGCTGATTTCATTGTCCAGGATAACGAAGGAACACCTACGATCGTAGACTCAGTTGTTCAGGCTTCGCCAAAGTACTCTGCATCTTCATGGATCACACTTCCCTACGATCAGATGGCAATCGCATCACAAGACAAAGTGACGGTTCAGGCAATCTTGACAGTTCCACAAAACGCACGACCGGGAGGACGATATGTCGCCTTATACTTTGAGCCTATTCAAGACGCAACTCAGCCCCAAGCTAGCTCAAAAGCGGCTTTAGTATCAGAAAGAATTGCGGGGCTTGTCTACATTCGAGTGAACGGTCCTATCACAGAAAAAGCACTCATCTCACGCATCTATGCTCCATCTTTTCAAGAATATGGACCTATACGTGTTGAAGCTGATGTCGTCAACCAAGGGGACTATCATGTCAGACCTCAAGGAAGCGTCAGCATGAAAAATATGTTCGGCGGATTTGTCGATCAACAAAAATTGCCATCTGAAAATATCTTTCCAGACACTCTTCGCACGTTCGCATCTACAGTTGGTCATAAATGGATGTTTGGCCGCTATACTGTAGAGTTTCTTGCAGCATACGGCACAACGGGACAAGTTGTGAAGCGAAGCATCGCAGTTTGGATCTTACCATGGAAACTCCTCCTTGCACTCATTTTGACAGTTCTATTAATAACCCTCCTTGTCAAAAAGCTATACGTTCGCTTCGTCTATCGCGAAAAGAAGCTTGAGGCAGAGCTCGAGGCTGAGCATGATGAACTTGAAAAGCTTAAACAAAGATTACCTCGACGATAAGGGATCTTTCTCCCCCCTTATACTCGTCATATTCATTCTTTGTGCCTTGAGTATTGCGTTGAGCATTTCTATTTCAAGCAATAGGAATACGGACGGATTATTAGGGTCATTATCAAAGACACGCTCGACAATAGTATCTGCATCTGTCGGTGAATTTCGCTTCAGCCTCGATGGCTACACAAGCCCACTCGCACGTGTCACACTTGAGGGGCAAGGATTGTTTGAGGAGACAACGGCTGATAGACAAGGATACTTCTCATTTACCAATAGATTCTCCCCTTTTACCCAACGTGAGGCATGCATCACAGCAAAAGATACGGGCGGTCGTATTTCTGCTCCATTTTGTTTACCTCCTTTTTCAACTCGAAAAAATGTTCATGTCGGTCCTATCATCATTGCTCCGACACTAACACTCAATCAAGATATATTTGCACGTGAAGATTTCGGGATATCAACAGGAAAAGGTGTACCGAATAGCACAATTTACCTCGATATCATTTCGCCAGACTTAGAGTCGCCATTGCAACTGCACACGTTAACAGATGCCGAGGGCGATTATTCCATTACCCTGCCGACTCAAAAAACGCAGTCGTACTCAATTTCTACTCGAAACACACTCAATTCGCTTGAATCAACGAGAAGTACCTCTTTAACCTTTGCCATACTACCCTATTGGCTCATCCTACTTAGGTTCCTGCTCAAAGGTTTTTCGTATCTCAAGGTTCTTCTCCTGCCTGTACTTATCCTGATTGAAGTCCTCATACTCATATATATCGCTATATGCTCATACAAGCGCCAAAATGAGACTTCTCAGCGCGTAAAGCATGCTTGATGGGAAAGCGCAATTTGTGTAGATCCACACGATATAATGAGGCCAAATAGACCATCTTTACGTGATGTGACATCAAAGATAGCCTTGCCGACCTCATCTGTGATACCCTGAATCGGAATTATCTCCATATACTGAGCATTCCCCTTTGGGGCAACTGAAACTTGCATGTGTGGCTCTCCAAAGCCTCGAGCATTGTTACAATAGATATATATCCTCGAACGGGACTCACCATCAGCTGAAACACACGTTGGGGTTGATACAGCAAGCGAATTAGATGATGAAATGACGCCAAATGTTGCTCTTGTACGCAACGAATACCGTACCTGTTCATAGATCAAGTACAGTGAAACGAACAGCACAAAAATAAGGAAAAAAAGCACCAATATCCTTGTATATGTCCTCATATATTGAGTATACAATGTCTCACAGTGGTATGTATAGTATATGTACTAAGACGAACGAGCTATATGATAATCATACTATGCTACAAGTAGTACTTAATACGTCCGTGAGATTTGTGTGCACGTCAGTCAGGCTAAAATGAAGAAAACTCACTATGGGGGTATAGGGATAGGCACATCAATCATTCACAAAAGTTAGCAAACACAACGAAATAGTGCTAATTTTGTGCCTAATTCATCTCCTTATCTACGCCATTTTAAAGGACTGAACAATACTTCACGTGAACATACAACCTATAAAATCACTACAATGTCGCTTATACATCTCACGAGATACATCTAGAAACGGCATCACCACCTGTACACTGCCTCATACATTCATAAGGCATACATAAGTATATAAAACTATGTCATTTGCCTCATTTTAAGTCACTTTGAGCCAACATCATGCCCATATGTCATTTGAGGCTTCATAGAGCCTTGTTTTATTAAGTAGCTCTTTCATGCTATTTTTGGCCTGTTTCTATGAATACTATCGGCCACATGATGCTTTTTGATATATTAATATAGAGCAGTTATCGTGCGGTAATTCGATTATATCATCGTAAATCATTGATTTATACGCAAATCTCACGTTGTTTATGCTTCATTGGCGCATTCTTTTAGTACATCATACTATATCAAAACACCATCTCATTGTGCTTGACATGCTTATTTCAAAATCGTAGTATGAATATGTCTATGAAAAGCCTCAAACCTTTTAATCAACAACGGTATAATCTTTTACCTTTTGAGGTTGAATTCCGACTGTATGCATCTGCGGTAATTAAATTGTCCCCTATCTCTCTCAAGAACTACATATCAGACTATCGCTACTTCACTGGCTGGCTCATTGCTACGTATCAGAATGTCACTGTTGAATCTGTATCTGAAACTCATCTTCTCGCGTACAAGGCGTACCTGCAAGGCCAGGGATTGCCTCGTGCATCGGTCAACCGTCGACTATCTGCTCTCCGAGCTGTATATGCATTCTTAGTTCAGCAACACATCGTGACAGAAAATCCAATGAAACATATCAAAAATATGACTGAACACGGTAATACACCTGAGTCATCGGCTCATTCACCAAGCATTTTAGATGAATATGCACAATTTTTAGTTGAGGAGAAGTATGACCCTAATCACATGGACCAAATACTTGCAGACAATTCTGAATTTTTATTATTTATTCATCAACAATGATTATGAACCATCTCATGAAAGTTTATTACCAGTTACGTATCCATTTTGATCCAGCAACTGAACCAGGACCTCGTATCAACAAGTCCTCCCCATACAAAAGAAACATATTCAAGGTCAGATTTGGCAGTTATCGCCTGGGGAGAAGGCTTGTTTGATATATGTACCGCAAAATAAACGTTAGATTTTCATACGCACCACTCAGCCCTCTACAAGGGCTGAAATTGGCATTCAGTATAGTTAGCAATCAACTCGCGTATGTGTTTTCAGGCCTTTCTAGCAAGCAGAAAGCTACTTTATTAGAATTCTTCAAGATCACATTATTATACGAACTTCTCCAGAGCCCCAAAAATACTCATGGTGAGCTACATTCACCTCTCAACGGTTATATATGTTCATGTCTTCGTCTTTATGTCTCAGCATCATGAACTCCATGCAGTGAGTGCTCAATCACTGAGTAGCTATTGTACTCAGCTTCAAAATAGTGGCGTTTCACCTCTCGAAATGAGCCGACGATTGGAAAATATAGGTAGATTTCTGAAATGGGCTTACCAAAAGGACTATGTCCTCTACCAAGACTACCAGCACATGAAAGATCTTATTGCTAAAAGTACGAGTCACATTCAACAGTCCGCCTCAATTTCCGCTACTTCACCCCTTTCTGATGCCCCAAAGCTCAAAAAACCATTGATATCCCATTCCTATGGCCCTACAAGCATATGGCCTCAATCAACGACCTCACCTGAACCAGAAGCACCTCACACACGTTTCAAAAAAGGCATCTTACGCCCTGCGAGTCGATTTAATCCACCTGTGCTTATAGGTTTACTTATGACCATGCTCGTACTTTCTATACTCGGCGCCAGTATATATGAGAAGTTTGTTGGTAAGACCCAAAGCACCTTTGCATACCCCTCAAGCCCTACATTTACATCAACACGGGTGCTCTCCTTCCAAGGGCGATTAACAGATAGCTTAGGCAATCCAATTGTTGCATCTACAAATATGCGATTTAGGCTCTATACCGTTTCATCAGGAGGCGCATCTATCTATGATACCGGCACATGTTCAGTAAGTCCTGATGAGGATGGTATCCACAATGTGCTCATTGGCCAGGACTGCGGGGCTGGTATACCAAGTAGTACGTTTACTGAGAACACCGAAATCTGGCTTGGGGCTACAGTAGGCTCTGATGCTGAAATGACGCCACGTCAACAGATAGCTAATGTGCCTTATGCACTCAATGCTGAAACACTTCAGGGCCTTCCACCTGGATCAAGCGTGTCTAACATCCCTGTTATCAATAGTGCAGGTGATATGCTTATTGCTGCAACAGGGCCTCAGATCGCATCAACTTTTGCCAGTGAAACTTTTGTCGTATCAAGTGCACAGGCAGTTACGTTACAATCTGCAGGCTCAGGAGACGTCACCTTGACCGCAACAGAGTCAGGTACGATCAAATTTGCGACTGGTGGATCACAACATGGCGTGATTACAAATGGTGGTCTCTTCGGGTTTGGGACAACTGGACCCGACGCAAAATTAGATGTACTATACACTGGTGGAGAACAATTACGTTTGACCTATACAGATGGCTCCGTTTATACGGGATTAACTACTAATTCAAGTGGGGACCTGACAATCGCAACTACTGGGGGGGACTATGCATTTACAGACACATCTAACACGCTCTTTCAGATCAAAGACAAAGGCGTCTACCCTTTCATTAACTTAGCAGGTAAAACTGATACGGGTGATCCTGTTTCATGTGCAGAAGGAGACATCTATTATAACGATACTGATGACACGATTAAGATATGTCATGAATCAAATACATGGGAAGCACTTGATGGTGCTACAGCGACCGTTTGGACAGATTCGGGTACGACAGCATACCTCACAGATACCACTGACGAGGTTGTGATCGGCGGATCATCCCCTCTTTCAAGCGCCAAACTGAGCATTGATGGAGATGCAGATCAAATACAAATGATTGTACAGGGCAACGCGACACAAACATCTGGCTTAGCCGTTTTTGAGCAAAGTGATGGAACAGATGTACTCACCCTGAGTAATGCTGGTGATCTTGTCTGGACAGGCAATACTACAATCGGTAATGCATCTGGGGACACGGTAACAAGTAATGCAGCCGCGTGGACATTTGCTAATGACACGACGGTGGCACTGTCAGGTGGTGTTAACGGTATTAACTTTGATAGTAATACCCTCTCTATTGACGGGACAAATGATCGCATCGGGGTTGGGACTGCTGCTCCTGATGGAAAATTTCAGGTTTCGGGTGCATCAATAGGAAAAGCGCTAGCAATCTTTAACGAAACTGGCGACCAAGACATTATCGTTGCCTCAGCTTCAGGCGCAACCCGATTTCGTGTCGCCACTGATGGTACTATCTATGGTGGTTACTTTTTGGATATCTCAAATACTGCATACGGTATAGATCCGGCAAGTACCTCTAATTTTGGTGGTTACTCTATGAAAATCACGGGAGGTGCTCTGCTCGCCGCAGATTCAGGCAATGTGGGTATTGGAGACCAGACACCTGATGCGAAGCTCAATATTCTATCAACGACTGAGCAATTGAGGTTGGATTATGACGACAGCAACTATATGTCATTCACGGTTGGGTCCGGGGGTGATCTGACGCTTGATTCAACCGGCGGAGATATTATCATTGCAAATGCTGATGTCCTGAACATCGGAGGTTCGGGAACAGATGTGGCATACAATGCAATTGGAGACTCACTTGCTGGTGCTGCAAACGTTGCTTCTGATAATGATCTGTACATCGAAGATGACCTTGAGGTTGATGGAACGATATTTGGCTCAGTCGAAGGCACTGTTGATCTCAACTTCACGGACGGATCAGTTTTGTTTGCGAACTCATCAGGGGTTATATCTCAGGATAATGCCAACTTCTTTTGGAATGACTCAACAAATAGACTTGGACTTGGCGACACCACACCTGATGCATTTTTGGACGTGACGGGAACAACGGAACAACTAAGGCTTTCATATGAGACGGGTGATACGAACTATGCCAGCTTTACTTTAGGATCAGGAGGCGACTTAACTATTGCTCCATCGGGGGGAGACCTCGCTGTAACTGGGAATGGAGATTTCTCAGG
Source organism: uncultured Gammaproteobacteria bacterium (assembly GCA_964477065.1). Lineage (GTDB taxonomy): Bacteria > Patescibacteriota > Microgenomatia > UBA1406 > HO2-37-13b > 2-02-FULL-43-11-A. The sequence goes on along the minus strand of CAYZCU010000008.1, from coordinate 1,631 downwards.
GGGGCTTAATGCCGCAAGTGGAGATCATTTCAATGTCGACTCAAGTGGAAACATAGGTATAGGTACTACTGCTACATCTGGATATGGTATACGTATGTCAAAAACTGTCAGTACAGCTTCACTAAGTACTTCATATCTTGAAAATAAAACTGTGACGTATACGGGTAATCCAATAGGAAGTTTTTACTATGGAAATGTATCCAATTTAACAAGTAACACAACAACTGGAGGGGCATACTATATTAATAACAATACAAACTTCACAAACTCAACAACTGCATGGCAAGGATACTCGGACACTGGCTATTGGTCAAATCAAACAAACAACGTAGCAGCAAACTCAGCTTACTTCACTGGATTTAAAGCTGATACAGTGAATGCTTCTACTGGTACTGCTCAGGACTATACTGGGTTCAATGGAGCGACAACTAATGGAAGTACAGGAACTATTAGTGTAACGCGAAATTTTACTGCTAACATCAGTAATTCGTCGTCAGGAACTGTCACAACAGCCTACCAATATCTTGCCAACTCCCCCACGAATGCATCGGGAACGATTACAACTATCTATGGACTTCGCGTTGACGATCAGTCTGTTGGTACAAACACCACAGCTTACGGCATATATGTTGGAAATCAAGCCGGCGCATCGGGTGATGCAATTGGCGTGTACATTGCGGATGCAGATGACTATTCTCTTCAGCTTGCCTCCACTGATGGCGATGCAGCAAGTGGTATCACGTTCGGCACAGATACGAATCTTTATCGCAATGGGGCAAATTCTTTACATACTGATGATGCGCTCGACATTGATGGCGCATTTACAACGGACGGAGATGTTGCGGTCAATGGTGATGATATCACAAGTGACAGCAACCTAACTATCAATGCAACTGGCTATGTCAGGATTGGTGATACAGCTTCCCCTGGCACTGCAAATGGGGACGATGACCTGTTTGTTGAAGGAGATCTTGAGGTTGATACTCTTGCTTTGTTTGATGGAAATGTCACACTAGGGAATGCCTCTGGCGATACAGTTACAGCAAACGCTGACGCTTGGACATTTGCAAATGACACGACAGTAGCTCTTGCTGGAGGTGTGAATGGTATCAATTTTGATAGTAATACTCTTTCTATTGATGCAACAAATAATAGAATCGGCATTGGTACTGCAGCACCAACCACAATGCTCCATGTAGCTGGAGGAAATGCGTTGATAGTGGGAGCAGACAATGTCAATCTTAAAATTCAATCAGTCTCACCATCAGATACGGCAAGTTTGCTGATTGCTGGTCAAAATTCAAGTACAGCTCAGAACTGGGCTCTTACTGTCCCTGGTAGTAGCGACCGGATTGCATTCAAAAATAACTGGTCAGGAATCGAGTCAATGAGCATTCTTGCAAGTGGTCCTGTTGGCATTGTTGATACATCCCCTGATGCGTTTCTGGATATTACCGGCACAACTACTCAACTACGACTATCATATGAGTCGACTGATACGAACTATGCGAACTTTACGCTCAGCTCTGGTGGCGATCTCACCATTGCTCCAACAGGTAGCGATACGAACGTGACTGGAAACCTTGCTGTTTCTGGGAACACCAGCTTAGGAGATGCGAGCACAGATACTG
>CAYZCU010000007.1:971-37603 GCA_964477065.1 uncultured Gammaproteobacteria bacterium | reverse complement strand
GGGAACTGCTCTACCATTGAGCTACCAGACCTAAATTTGTTTTGAAGTCGGGATTGCTCTACCATTGAGCTACCGAATCTAGAAGTATTATAGCATGATATTGCTCCATTGAAAATGAAACAAGCTTGCATTCGCGCTTTAGCTTCACTATAATCTTGCCCATGGCATTATCAAAAAAAACAACTCAACCCAAAACTGTGAGAGCTCGAAAACCTGTTATGAGTGCATCAATGGATGACATGTCTTCATCTGCAAAGATCCCAGAAGCACCGGTGATGATGGATGCGCAACGTCAGCAACGCATGCGTATGTATGTTATTCTCGGACTTGTGCTCGTTGCACTGTACTACTTCAAAGGCCTCTTTGTTGTCGCCCTTGTTAATGGGAAGCCAATCATGCGCTACCAGGTGATTCAAGAACTTGAAAAGCAAGCAGGCAAAGGCACAACTGATTCCTTGATTGCCAAAAAGCTTGTTGTCATGGAAGCCAAGAAAAAAGGCATTGTCATCGCTGACAAGGATGTCCAAGAAAACATCTCCAAAATCGAAAAAGATTTGGCTAAGTCAGGACAGAAGCTTGATGAACTCTTGAAGGCACAAAACGTAACCCGTAAGGAGGTTGAAGAGCAGACGCGCCTTCAGCTTACTTTGAAAGCACTGCTTGCTGACAAGATCAAAGTAACAGATAAGGAACTCGCAACTGCTCTTGAAGAGCAAAAAGAGACCAAGCCAGCAGGCATGTCTGATGCTGATTTCAAGAAGCAGATTGCAACAAGTCTTGAGGAGCAAAAGTTTTCAGCTGAGGCTCAGACGTACATCCAAAACATTCAAAAAAATGCACAGATCACATTCTGGCATATGTACTAACGAGTCGCAAATATATAAAAATGGGGATGCATCACGCATCCCTTTTTTTATGGTTTAAACGAGATCGTCTTTGCGAGCTTTGATGAAGCGGGTCCACTCATCAAAGATATCGATCAGAAACTTGAAAGGAGCCTCGATGAGATAGTCAAAGAAAATGATAAACACATTGATCTTTGATACCTGTGCGCTCAGAAATTTTCCGACATACAAGATAGGGAGAAACAAAAAGGTGAGGGACGAAATGATCAAGCTATTTTCAAGCTCCAAGACATATTCCTTTGCTGTTTGTCGTATACGATAGGCAAAAAATGTCACAACCGTCAAGAAGAACACAAAGATAGATTTACTGACAAAGTTGAAGTGAAGCATGTCAAGGAAGACATACAGAGCTACAAAGACAAGCATAAAGACGACAAGATATGCTATGGAAAAGGCAAACACGAGAAGAGGTCGACGTGAAGTCTGCTCCTTCGTAAATTTCATGGGCTTTTTCTCAAAGGAGGTATCAGCGTTGATAATATCAATGATGCGTTTATAAATACGCGCGGTGTTCGTGGATGTTGGGGGTGAGATGATTGAGACGATGATTCCCATCAAAAGTGGTGGCAACAGTGTGTTGACAGCTATCGGGAGGATTCCTAATTCATGATACAAAATTTGAGTTAATGGAATTTCGATAATGAGCACAAACACCATTTTTGTCAAAAAGATGTACGTGATACTTCGCACAGCGGCATTGCGAAGTCTGACCCGCGTTTGAGCATATTTTTCATTGCATTCCTTCTCAACAGCCTCTTTCAGTGCTACCTCTGAGGTTAAAATGTTCTTTTCTTCACCTTTATTCTTTTCTAGTATCGAATATAATATGCGAAAGGGAGCTGTTTGCATCTGAGCAAATTTTGTCAGTTTTTCATCGTATGGATTTTCAAGAATCTTCAGAGTATCTGCCAGATAGCTATGAAAATCAGTTGCAATCGTATGAATTTCATCATGCGTATGTTTGTACAATTCTCCATAACGCAAAAGGAACAGGTGATACATAATGCTTGTTCGATCATTTTTGCCAAGAGCTTTCTCAGTCGCAACATAAAAATACGTATCTTTGACTTCATCAGTAAGTGAATCTATGCTAATTTGTCCAACAAGTGTCTGATAAAAAAAGTAAAGTTCTGCTGATTTTTTATGTGTTTGTTCTTGGTTCAGTGATTCTTCCAATTCGCATGACATCATATCCAAGATAGTGTCGTTGAGTCCTGTAGAATTACGAATCGTATGTGTTTCCTTGATATTCTTGAAAAACAAGATATACACATCGATGATTTTTTGGAAAAGCACGATGTCCTCCTGACTTAGTATATTTGCAGGTACATAGCGTCCCCACAATAGTTCGCGGGCAAGATTTTGACCCTCATTATCCCCTGTTGGATTGAGTGCAAGACGTCGATTAATAATGCGTCGGATAGCCATGCGACGGATCAGATGCTCTTCTTGAAACTCGACGGCATTACGCATTTTTTCATACGCAAATCCAAAAAATGATACTGTTTCAGAAACCTTAAATTCCTCGCCTTCAAGAGGTGTTTCTTTTTTGTGATGTACAGAGCGCGACTCAAGAAGTGATTGAGCTGTCGATGAAAGGACTATACTCCCCGATTCATGTTTTGGTTCATTCGTATCGTCCATATCGCATTAGTATACTCCATTGACTGATAACCCTCAATTACTTTATCTGTGAGCTGAAATAGGCTATACTGATGGGTATGATTATCCTTGCGTGTGATTCTGGCATTGAGCGCACAGGATATGCAGTTTTTGATACCCATGATGGCACGCATGAGCTCATTGCCTATGACTGTATTTTTACCCATAAAAAGGACTCTCCCGAGATACGATTGATGCATCTGCATGATTCGATGGATATGTTATTTCAGCAGTATCATCCTGAACGCTGTGTCTTGGAGAGGTTGTTTTTTAGTAAAAATGTCACCACGGCCATGGTTGTTGCTCAAGCTCAGGGGGTAGTCATGGCACTGGCTGGACAGTATGGTGCTCAGGTAGATTTTTTGACACCACAGGAGATCAAAATGACTCTCACCGGGTATGGGAGTGCGGATAAAAAAAGTGTGCAAAAAATGGTCAAACTACTTCTGCATCTAGACGAAATTCCTCAGCCAGATGATACAGCTGATGCAGTTGCATGCGGGTTAACATATTGTACAATGAGGGCATTTCATGATCGGCAAACTTAAAGGACTACTCACTGATATTCATGCCAATGAAGCACTTTTGGAAACAGTGTCAGGCGTATCATATCGATTGTTTGTGACGCCTGGATGCCTTGCTGTGGGACAGAGAGGCGAGCAGATCGAAGTTTATACATATCTGAATGTTCGTGAAGATGAACTGACTCTTTTTGGATTTGAAACATATGACATGTATCGGCTTTTTACATACTTTGTTGCCATTGATGGAGTTGGGCCAAAGACAGCATATTTGATTGTTTCAACGAGTCAGTCAGAGGATATCCGCACAGCTGTTGTCTCAAATGATGTGGCTTACTTTCAACGTATCAAGGGCATTGGTAAAAAAACAGCCCAACGGATTTTGATCGATCTATCAGGGCGATATGGCAGTGAGTTTGATATCACGGCTGGGCAAGAGACGCAGGATGATCAAGATGCACTTTCTGCATTGGTGAGTTTGGGCTTTACTGCCAAGGATGCGCGCACGGCACTGGCGGGTATAGATGCGTCGCTCCCACTGGATCAACGTATCACGCAAGCGTTACAAACGATTACTCGACGATAATTTATGACTGTTCCTTTTGATGATGCCCCAGACGCTCCCCAGCTTGAGGTCAAGCTTCGGCCTCGTAAACTCGATGACTACATCGGCCAAGATCAGGTTAAGCGCGCTTTGCGACTCTTCATTGATGCTGGTAAACAGCGCGGAGGTGCACTTGAGCATATTTTGTTTTATGGCCCGCCTGGGATGGGCAAAACGACACTTGCCCATATCGTTGCACGTGAGCTGGAGGGCGAGCTGAAGATCACTTCTGGCCCAGCGATTGAAAAAACAGGGGATCTCGCGGCGATTTTGACGAATTTACAAGATAATGATGTGCTGTTCATCGATGAGATTCATCGCCTGCCCCGAGCTGTTGAGGAAGCCCTGTATCCTGTCATGGAGGAGCTGGCACTGGATATCGTGCTGGGAAAGGGCGCCGGCGCTCGAACGGTCCGCTTGTCTGTACCGCGGATAGTTGTCATTGGGGCAACGACACGCATGTCTCTCCTTTCTGCCCCCTTTCGAGATCGGTTTGGCCTTGTGCTGAGGCTAGATTACTATACTGAGGATGACATCACGCATATTGTGGAGCGCTCGGCAGATATACTTGGTGTCCCTATGTCGCACGATGTCGCCCGCAGTGTCGCCCAGCGTGCTCGACGTACCCCCCGCATAGCCAATCGCATTTTGAAACGCGCCCGGGATTTGTTTGAAATGAATAAGGCTGAAACGGTCTCCCCTGCTTTGTTGGAAAAACTCTTTGATATCCTTGATATTGATCCTGCTGGTTTAAATCATATTGATGTCAAATATCTGCGCACGATGATTGATAAATTTGATGGCGGACCTGTGGGATTGTCCACACTTGCAACGTCTCTTTCTGAAGATATGCATACGATTGAGGAATACATAGAGCCGTTTTTGATACAGCTAGGATTGATCAAAAAAACACCCAAAGGGCGTGTTGTCACTGATGCCGGTCATAGGCATATCGGTATGAGCACTGCCCGCAAATAGGTTGCGCTGTATGCGTGTGCGAGGTATACTATGCACATCTACCTGCCCGGGTGGTGAAATTGGTATACACGCAGCCTTGAGGTGGCTGTGCCGCAAGGTGTGGAGGTTCAAGTCCTCTCCCGGGCACCATAGAGAACTTTTTAAATTATATTTCACTTTAGCCCGTTTTAAAGCGCTCTTTTCGGGTACGAGCGGGTTCATTTTTAACTTTGTTTTTTTAATACCCTTTTTATATCGAATAAATAGATATCGAAGCTGAAATTGCAACTTCTGATCTAGTAAGATCGGGTTCGAGCCGACTGTCCTGAAAATCACTTTTTTATCATCAGGTTCATCGGATTGAAACCGCTGAGCAGCAAGTAATCCAAATTCAAAACTTTCTTTTGCAATATCTGCCCACTCATTATTGCCTGGAGCTGTTTGCTCTAATTGCTTCGTGATTTTCTCTTTTTCGATAAGTAGTACTCGTTTTCTATCTGCAAATTCTTGATCAGAAAGTAAGGTGCCATCTGAATTATCAGGAGATATTTTCAGACCCACAAGATTATTGATCCGTTTTGTAACTCCTTCAAGTGCTTTTTGCAATGCTTCATGACTGCTAACAACGGTATTATTATCCGTTACCTTAACTTTCTCCAGTGCTTCAAATGCAAGTGCTGCAAATTCTGGCACCAGCTCAAGCTGCACTAATTCGTCAGTAATCTGCCCTTCTAATTTACTGGAAGATAGATACGGTTGACTGCATCTGCTCTCACGATTCTTTTTGGTACACCGATAATAGGCAAAGACTTGAGATTTGCCATTTTTGTAATGCTTGGTATGTGTTTCAACGGTAACGCAATATTGACACTCTCCGCAGTTAATCATTCCGTTCAATGCAGAATTGTGCTTGTGAGGTTTTCCTTTTGTTCTGCCCTCCACAATGTCTTGTAAGAGGAACGATGTGAGCTGGAAAGAGATTAAGGGTATGAATCGCAATGGTGAGTCCAAAACATAATGTTACAGACGATCTGATATACTGAAACTATGGAAAAACAAATTCCTAAAGGATTAGGATCTAAACTCAAACTGGCTCGAAACAAGGCAAAATTGACTCAAGAAGAAGTTGCTGATAAAGCTGAAGTTTCGGTTAACTATTATGCGCGTATTGAGCGCGGAGAGGTAATGCCGAGGTATAATATTGTAAAACAAATCGCTAAGGCACTTAAGGTAGATCTACCTTTTTAAACAAAATCAAAGGAATTTATTCCTTCTCCCTGCATGAAGCCTCTATTGTGACTTGAGTATTACCAATTGAGGTTTCAGCACCATTAAACACGAATAATTGGGTTCCTTCCTCAGAATCTGAAAACATGATTGGACCACCAATATCACCAGATTCCGTTGGTGGTACAAAAACTGTACCTCCTTCAAGGGTGTAATATCCATCTTCAAGCATTGCGAGTTGAATTCCTGCAACATCGAATCTTGTATTCATTGGTCCAGATAATTCTGTTGTAAAAGTCTCATCTGAAGGACAGTCAAGATCTATTATTACCGGAGTTGCACTTACATCTGTGGATATATGGGTGTTCTCATTTTTACACGCAGTAGCCCCCAAAGCCAGACCTGCTATAGTCGCTACTCTAAACATAGTTTCTGATCTCATATGCGACTATTATATCAGACTATAAGTCGGATTTCAACGGAACTTGAACTCATCAGATCCTTTCTAATATTACAATCAGTTCACTTTTTTAGTATAATAGCCTTTAGAAAACCTGTTGTCCTTAAAGGTGAATTCATCTGGATCATGGAATTGATCCTGATAGGCAAGCATAATCTTGTAAATCCAGGAGAAAAATGGTTCAAAAGAAAGTCCCCCAAGGGCACTTCTTCTTGACATCTCCTTTTTAAAGTACTATATTTTTGCTGTCTCATCACCGAACCTTCTCCTCGAACTTCAGATGTTAGCCTTGAGGCACGTTATACATTTCTAAATTCATATGCATGAGTCACAGATAGCTCTATTTCAAGGTAAGAATATTCGACGGATATTGTATCAGGGTCAGTGGTGGTTCTCAGTTATTGATGTGGTTGGGGTATTATCGGGAAGCGATCGGCCCAGGAAGTACTGGAGTGACTTAAAAGTTAAGATTGTTGAAGAGGGCTATATTGAACTGTCCGATAAAATCGGACGGTTGAAATTAGAAGCTGAGGACGGCAAGTCTCGAGAAACTGACTGCGCCAACACAGAAACGTTACTTCGTATTGTCCAAGCAATTCCCTCTCCCAAAGCAGAGCCATTTAAGCGCTGGTTAGCGCGTGTCGGCTATGAACGTATTCAGGAAATCGAAGATCCTGAGCTTGCCACAAAGCGAACCAGAGCATTATACAAAGCCAAGGGATACACTGATGCATGGATTGAAAAGCGCATGCGTGGTATAGCCATACGTGAAGAGCTAACGGATGAATGGAAAAATCGTGATGTTGGAAAGGATCGTGAGTATGCCATTTTGACTGCTGAAATCTCAAAGGCAACATTTGATATGACTCCTCAGGAATATAAAAAGTTCAAAAACCTAGATAATCAGAATTTACGTGATCATATGGATGATCTTGAGCTTATTTTCACCATGCTTGGTGAGGCGTCAACAACCCGCATTACGCAGGCAACAGATGCTCAGGGTTTTTTGAAAAATAAAGATGCGGCAACTCAGGGTGGGGCGATAGCAGGAAATGCTCGTCGGGAGCTTGAACTGAAATCAGGAAGGAAAGTCTCCACATCGAGTAATTACATTCTTATTTCGCAGAAAAAGAAGCTACTGACGAAAAATAGGTAATGCAGTTGATAGTAGTTACTTGACACTCGTACAAATAGGTGTAACATAGGTGGCTAGAGAGATTATTATAAGATTTACATTCAAAGTTATGTCCCAAGAGGATAAACCAAAGATAATTAGCGTTGATAAAGTAACCTGTTTAGGGGCTAGACGTATGCATCCTGGTGCAGAACCTCGCGATGCTATTGTAACAGCGTTTGATAATGGTGCACTATTACCTGCTTGTGATGCTCTTAGAGATGGAACTCAGTGTCGCCTACCTCATATACCCTCTCAGCCGTGTGTATTCCATAGATTTAGAGTTTTATAAATTTCCATCAAATTATTATGGCAATAAATAATGAATACTTTACACCTAAGAATTCTAGGCAAGAATGTGATGGTTATTGTAGTGGCGCAATGCGATACGATGACAATAATCACCCTCGATGGGTGTTAGTGACAGATGATGAAAAAACCGGTGCAAGGGAAGTTTCATGCTCGTCATTAAGAGATAGAAAGTGTGTCCCAGTTAATCTCACGTTGAATGGCATACCATCAAGCGGTGAGCAAATACTGCCTTGCGTATTACTTGTTGATTCAGCTACAAGAGCATGAGCATTGATCATGTACATGACAAAGGGCAGGGAGAAATCATTGGAACTTGTGATGGGACACGTCCAGAAGATGCTAAGTCGGGGCGAACCGTAAATCAGATTCCCTTTTTTATTTATCAAGATTCTTCTATGTCTAACTTAATAGGCTGTCCTCAGTTGGAACGTGGTAGGTGTATGTTAGATCGAGCAGACATGCCGGCAGGATCTGATCTTGATACATTTCCTGAGTGCAAGTTCGTAAATAGGAGAACACCAGTTGATCCACATTTTATATTTGTTCCATTTTGGCGCGTATGAGCAACTACATAGAACCAGATGGTTGTAGTCGAGATATATATAGATGTTATGGAGATCTTCCACCAAATGGTCGTTATTACGCTAAAAATGTTCGTGTTTTCTATCCGACCAAAGAAGGTGAACCTAATCTGGTATCGTGTCCAGTCTATGAACGTGGGCGATGTGGCGTTCAAGTGTTGAATATGCAAGAACTATCTCGTGAAGAAATTGACGCCCTTCCTCCATGCAGACAATTAGCAGTACGATATACCATTGATCCAGCTTTTCGTAATTTACTTGCCAACACAGAAACTAGCCCATCAAAGCGGACTAGTGATGTTCGATTCGATGCCGGCTCTCCCTACCATTGGTAATACGCCCTCATATTTGCATCTCTGACGTTCTCGAGTATACTATACACAGAGGTCGCTTAGCTCAGTTGGTTAGAGCACTGCGTTTACATCGCAGGTGTCAGGGGTTCGAGTCCCTTAGCGACCACCACGCTCTCCAGAATGCTATAATTAGGTCATGAAATCGCCTCTTCTCACATCCCTTTGGAAAAAGATTCTGATTGTTATTGCTGGTCTTGGGCTTGCGATACTTCTCATCCCATCTATCTTTTGTGGTAGAGGAGCTTCGATTGAAGTATGTAAGGCTTTTTCGAACGTCCTCGTTCCTCCTTCTGATGCGCAGAAGAATCTAGGCTCATATACAAGCGGATTCGAGTCTGGAAGGCTGCGGATCAAGGATGTTACCTACAATGTATTTATTGCTCATACTGATGCATCGCGCTCTAAGGGTCTATCAGGCATAACTTCGATGGATCAAAATGAAGGTGTGCTTTTCATATTTGATGCCCCGACTGATGCAAAGTTTTGGATGAAAGACATGACGTTTGCCCTTGATTTTGTGTACATCCGGGATGGCAAGATCGTTGATCTTCGGGAAAACGTCTCTCCAGATACGTATCCAGAACTGATCACTGCGCGCGCACCATTTACCCATGTCATCGAGCTCAATGCAGGTCAAATCAAGCAATGGAAGTTTGCAGTCGGAGGTGCAGTTAAATTGCCTTAGGCTATTACTCTAGCTACAACCATGTTAAAATAGCTGTAATGGATATCTTTATCGGAGACATCAAGCAAGCTTGAGAGTCTCCTCAAAAGAATACATTACAGTTGAAGCTTGCTTAAAGATTAGTATAGTTAGTTACATTTTGAGTACATTTTTTTTAGAATGGACTTAACCGAAGATTAACGAATGATAAGCTTAGTATCAATGAATGGATACTTATTTTAAAGATATTTGAAGCTTGCTTTTACATTAGTAAAGATTGTTACATTGTGAGTAAGTTATTTATAAAGTGACTTTAACCGAAGGTTAACGACACTTTATAAATATACTTACGAACAAGCCCGGATGGCGGAATGGTAGACGCGCAACACTTAAAATGTTGTTCTCGCAAGGGGGTGTGGGTTCGAGTCCCACTCTGGGCACCGTTAACACTTGCAATTGAGATCTAAACAGGTATTATAAGATGCATGAGTGATCGCATTGAGTGTGGAAAGTATATAGAAGCCTCAAAAACTGAACCTCGCTCTATCCATCCCAATGAATCTGTCCTCAACACGCTTCGAACTGTATATCCTCATGATTTCGATGTATCAGGTGATAGAACTCAGCTACGAATTGTAGTGCGAGGGTTTTGCTCTGCCCGAGTATCTGTAAATCCAGAGACAGGTGAAAGGAGGCTACATGGTATCTGTATGAGTGTGGCGCTAGAGGGCCTTGGGTTTGGTATTGAGCAAGATAATCAGAGCCCATGTGTTGGATGTACACATCGACATGAGCTTACTTGACGAATAAGGACCTCTAGCTTAAAATTGCAGGATATGACCAATAGTATCATAACCCCATGTAGTCGTAGAACAGCATGTACTGCTCGACTTTAATTCTATATATTTTACGAAGCATATGCCTAAAGAGAATGGTCCATGCAGAAATGAATTTAGATCTCCTACAATTATCAAAGGAAGAGGAGGCTACGTAGATTTTTCACTTTTATCTAAGCTTGTTAGGGAAGTTCCAGAGCTTTCTATTACACTTTCCATAGTTCCGGATCGTATATCATGCTCAATGCAGGGGACGTGCACAGCTGTTGTTCATGATGGAGAAATCATCCGTGGTCGATGTCTGCAACAAGTTATGGGTAATCACGGATGCAGGCCTAAAATTTTAAGATTCGATTGCCCTACAAAGCGAGGTGCTAAAACGAGGTAATACCAGCTGTGATTTATAATAATGTATACTATCTTGAAAATTATTATTTAATTAGAAATAACTATGTGTGAAACAACTTTAATCTATGTTTCTCCTGCCCGTCGTAGAGACTCAGAAGATATACAACCGCTGATACGTGCATTAAAAGGTTTACCAGAATGTATCGTAAAGATTCATGCAAGTGGAGATACAATGTCAGGGAAAATAGATGGTAGATGTACAGCTGTTTTTGATGACACGGGACGAATAATAGATGGTAGATGTTTAGCACGAGAATTCAGAGCGAATGGTATATTTGTTCAGAGTGGACAAAGTTGTCCAGAGATAAAGTAGTTTCATCTTGACGTCTAATCTTTGAGATACTCATCTCTTATTGTATAATATAGCATCACGCCGACTTAGCTCAGTGGTAGAGCATCCGCTTTGTAAGCGGCAGGTCCGGGGTTCAAATCCCCGAGTCGGCTCCAAACGCTTCACAGGTCTCCAAATGGTATAATATCTCATCAGTCTTCGTAGCTCAAAGGATAGAGCAACTCCCTTCTAAGGAGTAGGTTGAAGGTTCGAGTCCTTCCGAAGACGCTAGCGCCTCTCGACGGTATATATGTAGGGATGATACATAAAGTATGCAGGTACTTCTTCAGCTATATTTTTCTGAAAGTCAGCATAGATAGCTTGGCGTTGCTTCACATTCACGACGCGCCTCCCGTCTTCTAAAAGTTTATCTATTTTGGGATTATTCAAATGCGTAATGTTTGTCCCTGCCTGAGTCGAATGCCAAAAGAAATATTGATCAGGATCAGCTGGAGGATTCCAGACAGTCAAGAATAGATCATAGGGATCTGTGCTTTCTGGTGGGGATGAGACAATTTTAAGCTGGATAGTGAGCCCTAATTTCTCATAGCTCTTCTTTAGCTCCTGAGCTATATTAAGATAATCAAAAAAAGTATACAGTGTCAGTTTGGCACTATCTGACGCTGAAATGTTTTTACTAATAAGTGATTGTGCGCGCTCTTCATTGAAAGGATATTCCTTTATGTCATCGTGATATGCCCATGAGGCAGGTGGGATAGGACTTTTGGCTTTTTCTCCAAGCTCAGGAAATGAAGGTGTTCCAAAGGCCAACCCTTTGCGTACATCTCGTTCTTGCAATGGGCCAGACTGTGTATTGATAAACAAGACCATCACCTTGTTATAGTCAATCGTTTTGGTCACACTTGTGTTTTTCCAAGAGGCAAATGTATCTGCGACAGCACGGGTGGGTGTCTGAAAGTACGTGATATCTCCTCGTTTAAATCCTGTTACGAGTTTTTCCTCAGAGTCATAAAAAACATACGACTTCGTTGGCAGATTAGGTTTGTTTGGTGAAAGAGATATTTTCTTGAGCTCGTTTTTGGAAATTTTATATGAATCAACAGTATAGATTGATCCGACGCCGATGAGGGGTTGCTTGATGACTGGCTGGGTCAGATATATTGGGAAAATATTTAATGGTTCTTTGAGAATGAAGTCAATTGTATAATCATCAACTGGCTGAATCTGCACATCAACAAATGAATACTGAATATCCTCAGCAATAAACGGATTCTTATCAGTCCAAAAAAGATCATTTCTTAGATGAAACCGATATCGTCTGCCTCCATCAAGCACTTCCCATGAATATGCCAAAAGTGGCTGAATCTCTCCTTTCTGGTCAATGGTAATAAGCGGATTTGAAATCTCACGTTTGATGTCATCGGGCACTGATGCAAGCGAATATCGCCCTATGAGGCCAACTATTTTATTTTGGCGAAAAAGAAATGCATTAAAAAAAGGAAAGAAATTAATCATAAACAAAATGAAGAGAAATGTGCCGATTGAACTGACAATCAGAAGCATCATGTGCTTCTGCACAAATCCAGTTAGAAGCCAATATGAATGTCGGATCTTTTTATAGATCATTATGAAATGAGTTGAATCACCGATACGATGAAGAACACTCCAATAAGAATTGCTGTCAGGCGTACGATCAACTTTTCAACACCTCGTCGGGTCTGAAAGCCTGCTCCAGCATTGCCCCAGGCACTTCCAAGTCCGCCTCCTTTACCTTGAAATAAGGTCAAAATAATAAGTGCGATACTGACAATAATTGTTGTGATAAGAAGTGCTTGTTCCATAGAAGCATTATATCAGATTTACTGAAGAAGTTTTCTATCACGCAGGGCAACATGGTACTTTTTTGCAAACCGATGTGATTCATCCCGTAGCGACTGAATGACCTTGAAAAAAAGTGAATTTTTATCAACATGAATAGGCGCATAGCCCGTCTTAGGGAGCAAAATCCGATCCGGCCTTTTTGCAATAGAAATAAGGGGAATGGTAACGCCAAGACTCCTGAATAGCCTATCAATGTGTCTCAATTGTGGTCGTCCCCCATCAAGGACGATGAGGTCGGGCTTGCGCCACTCATCATGCTCAAGTCGACGACGAAGAACTTCTTCCATCATATGAATATCTGATATCCCATCATATTTGACGGAAAATGTGCGGTACTCCTTTTTTGCAAATAAGCCATCCTGGAAGACGACAAGTGAGCCTGTCGCTTGTTTCCCATACAGATTACTCATATCATAGCATTCGATACGAAAAGCATGGGGATCAAGCGTATACGCAAAGTGCTTCGTCATAAATTCCTGAACCTGCTCGTGAATATCATCTGATTCGGAATTGATGCTTGAGCGATTTTCATGAAATGATCGCTGATTAAGAAACAATGAAAACTGGAGTAATTTTCGTCGAATCAGAATCGCCTCCTCATAGCGCTGTGCATCAGATAGTGTTTTGAGTTGTCGTGATAATGACTGCATATACGTGGTTGTCCGTCCATCAAGAATTTCAATAGCCTTACGAATGTTATGCCGATACTGTTTACGGAGACGAATTTTTTCATCGGGATTCTTACAGGACTCAATCGCATTTGGACACGGATTACAGTACCCAAGGCGTGCATAAACGCAGGGTCTCTTACCAAGCGCACGTTGTGTGCAAAATGGTACAATGCGCCTCAGCTCAAGCAAGAGCTTTTCAGTCATTTGAGACGATTTAAACGGTCCAAAATACACAGAACGACCATCTGGCTCTTCCTTGCGAACAGGAATAAGTTTCGGATACGTCTCCCCAAGGTTAATCTTGATATACAAAAAATGCTTATCATCTTTCCAAACAACATTATATTGAGGCTTATGCTTTTGAATGAGCTGTGACTCCAGGACGATAGCATCGAAATTGTTGAGAGTGGTCATGTAGTCCATTGCATCAGCCTGAGATACGATGGCATACTCTTTTCGAGAAAGTTTGGAGGCTTGGATATGTGAATGGACACGAGCGCGAATATTGACTGATTTACCAATATAAATGGGAGTATCCCCTTTCATAAAAAAGTAGACACCTGGTTGATCGGGGAGGCATTGTGTCGAAGCTCGAGTAATCATGCCTGTCGCCCAGCTCGTCGGATAACTATGGTGATAATGAGGACGATGACGCTTGCTCCAAGGATAAACATTGTTTTAAAGGCAGTAGAATCAGGTCGGATACGAACATCCTGAGTTCCCAGAACTGCTCCATCAGCACTAAAAGTCATTGTATCTGCGTCTGTATAGCCATTTTTGACATGAAAGGTAATGGGAATATCGCGTGACTCAAACGGAGCAAGAAACTCGACATGTATCTGATCATCTGAGAATGAGATATTGTTTGCCTGTGGCTGGATCGTCAAGCTGTGAATATATGATTTACCCGTATTGGTCACCGTAATTGAATCAGTGTATGTATGATTTGGTGTGAGATTTTCTGAAATGTGTGGTGTCACGCTAGTTTGGATATCTGGTGAGGGCAAAATATGAGTTGTCTCAATAGCTATATCCTTGCGTCTGGCTGTTTTATAAAAACCTGCAGGTGGCGGATTGATAGGATCCTTTCCATGAATTGCCAGGGCAATATGGTTGACATCAAGACTCGAAAAGTAATCAATACCCGATGTATCTTCCCATGTTGGATCAACCTGTATCCACAGTTCCTGTTGGGTGTCGTAGTATTCAGGCCACGCATGCAATTCATCCAAAATTTTTGATTGCGGGCGGATGGTCGTGCTTTCTGAGTAGCCATAGCCTTCAATTTCACGTGCAGGAATCCCCTTCTCTCGTGCCAATGCAACAAACGTATCAGTAAATTCCGTGCAGACTGCTTTGAGAGGATATTTGAGCGCCTTTTGCGCACCATAGCGAGAGGTGTCTGAGTCAAGTCGATCATATGCATAAGCAAACGTATCCAAGATATACGTATAGATATCCTGAGGTGTGTGCATTTTATTAAACTGATCGCTATCTATGAATGCACCAAGATCCCAATACTGCTTTTGAGATAAGAGTGTCGATTGTTGCGAAGGGAACAATGCTCGAGAGTATGCTCTGAGACTATCCTGGGGTTTGGTAAAAACCTGCACAAATCCTTTAAACTGAATATCTATCGTCTCTCGGGGGGAAACAGCATAAACAGCAATAAAGTTTCCATCTGTATCAGTATATGTTCGTTGCGGTTGAGGTTTAAGGGAATCGACAAATACCCGCTGATACAATGTCTCAGGTGGGAGTGCAATTTCCATATCCTGTGCAGTTAGTTTCGTATTTCGCAAGCTATATCCCAGATTGACGGTGTACGTTTGTGACTCTCCAAAAAGCATATACAGCGTTCGTGCTTGAACATGCTCCCATGTAATTGTTCGAAAGTCTATAGTTGTTGGTAGGGGCTTTGAAAGGCTTATTTTTTGATCAAATTGCTCAGGTAGGTGGAGTGTCGCGTTGACCACAGCATGTGGATCATTCACAAGAAGGGGAAGAATAATTTCATGTATCCGACCTCGCGGATCATGCATGTTTTCTAGTGTGTAATGCAATTTCACCCTATTAGATGCATTAATTCCTTCAAGTGGCTCCGCAAAGGTAAACGTAATACGCTGGGTTTGATCCCCTGTCGATTGGACAAAGGGGATATCCTCCTTCTCCTGAGTGATGCGCAAATTTTGAAATTGAATAGTTGTTGGGAAAGTCAGTGAGTACTCACTTATGTACACATCTGAGCGAAGATTTGTCAGCGTAATGCCCAAATCCACATCAACGTTAGTTGTATCTTGATCGATGTAAAAATCGAAATCATACGCGACGGTATGCGTATTAGGTGACTTGGGTGTTTCCTGCGCATGTACAGTCATGGGCATGCACAAGAGCAGTGCAATCAGAAGAAACTTTTTCATATCTTATAATAACTCTTTTTTGAGAAAATAGGCGGTCGAGGAATCCTTAACATGTACAATTCCTTCAGGTTTTCCCTGATACATAATTTTTCCTCCACCCTCTCCCCCAGTCGGTCCCATGTCGATGATGTAATCCATGTTTTTAATCACATCAAGATTATGCTCAATGACAATAACCGTATTCCCCTTCTCAACAAGTTGATATAAACCATGAAGAAGTTTATTGATGTCATGTAAATGAAGCCCCGTTGTGGGTTCATCAAAGATATACAACGTACGACCTTCTTCCTTGCGTGCAAGTTCATGGGCCAATTTCACGCGCTGTGCTTCACCACCTGAAAGCGTTGGGGCTGGTCTGCCTAACTCAAGGTAACCAAGTCCAATCTCCTTGAGTGCGCGCAGTCGTCGTGAAAGGATGGTATATGATGAGAAAAATTCAACTGCCTCATCAATCGTCATCGAAAGCACCTCATAGATATTTTTAGATTTATACTTAACTTCAAGTGTTTCACTGTTGTATCGCATGCCTTCACAGATATCACACGTCACGTAGACATCAGGAAGAAACTGCATTTCAACTTTGATAGAACCGGCTCCAGAACATTTTTCACAGCGACCCCCTTTAACATTAAATGAGAATCGGCCTTTTTTGTAGCCACGCATCTTTGCATCAGGCGTTTGAGCAAAAATATCTCGAATCAGATCGAATGCTCCAATATATGTTGCAGGATTTGAGCGTGGGGTTCGACCAATGGGTGATTGATTGACAAGGTAGACAGAGTCAATATATTGATAGCCATCAAGGCTGTCAAATGCTCCCATTACACCTTCATATCGGCCATTGAGATAATACTGGAGTCCCTTGTGAAGCGTTTCGACAATCAATGTTGATTTACCAGATCCTGATACTCCTGTGACTCCAATTAAGTGTCCTAGTGGGAATTCTGCATTCACATTCTTAAGGTTGTATTGTTTTGCTCCTTTGAGATGTATAGAACCACTTGAGACATATGATGGCTTACGCTTTTTGATCGTCTTGCGACCAAAAAGATAGTCAGATGTGAGCGTATCAGCCACCTCAAATTCTTTGAGTGATCCTTCATAGACGACTTTTCCACCGTACAGTCCTGCTTCTGGTCCAAAGTCAACGATATGATCTGCATTGACGATTGTTTCAGGATCGTGTTCGACAACAATAATCGTATTACCCAGATCCCGCAGTTTTTTGAGTGATTCAACAAGCGCAGAGACATCCCGTGGATGCAATCCTATAGATGGCTCGTCCAAGACATAGATCACGCCAGATAAGCCACTTCCAATTTGAGATGCAAGTCGAATACGCTGTGACTCACCTCCAGATAATGAGCGTGATGCGCGATTAAGCGTGAGATACCCGAGACCAACATTTATCAAAAACGATAATCGCGAATACACCTCAGTGAGAATACTTTTACTGACTTCTTTCTCGTAAGCACTGATATGCTCCGGAAGCTCCTGCATAAACGCATGGGTCTTTTCAATTGACATGTCACACACATCAAAGATATTAAGGCCATTGAGCTTAATGCTCAGAACTTCATCTTTCAATCGCATTCCATGACACGATTCACATACTTTTTCAGTCATATAGCGCTCGATCTCATGTCGTGCAAAGTCAGACTGTGTTTCACTATAGCGTTTCTCCAATTCAGGAATAATGCCGGGCCATGGCTCATGAATCACGGTTGGTTTGCCATCGCGATTCAGACCGTCAACAGCATAGATAGTTGCTGATCCATGTAAAAGGAGTTCAATATGCTTCTGTGACAATTCATTTAACGGGACTGATGGATCAATCTTTTCTTCTTTCAAGAATGTGCGAAATATACGTCCAAACCACGTATCACGGTGTAAGACATCTTTATACGGCAAAATGGCCCCCTCGTTGATGGTTAAATTTTTACTAAAAATAAGATCTGTATTGATACGAGTGACATTTCCCAATCCCTTACATGTTTCACATGCACCAATAGGAGAGTTAAATGAAAACATACGTGGCTCAATTTCAGGAAGTGAGATATTACAGTCTGGACATGAGAAATTTTCTGAAAAAAGATGCTTATCTGTATCTGATGTGTAGACATAGACAAGTCCACTAGACAGGTTCACTGCTTGCTCAACCGCTGTAAATACGCGAGATCGAAGATTTGAAAGAAAAACAGAATCGGCAACCTCTTTCATTTGTGCAGGGCTTGCCTTAATAGTATCGATAATAGCATCAACACTATGTTTGTTCGTTTTAATCAGTTGTATATCGCTATCAAGAGACATCACTTTGCCATCAACAAGCGCATCTGTATAGCCTTTTGCTCGAAGATTGTCAAAAAGGCCTGTGTACTCTCCTTTACGATCTCGAATAATTGGAGCTGTGATTTTGACAGATATCGGCTGGTGCTTATTGACACGACTCAATGTTACAAGCATATCAACGATCTTTAACGTGATTTCGTCAACTGAAAGCTTCGTGATTTCTTTGCCACAATTTTGGCAAAATGGATGGCCAGCTCGTGCAAAAAGTAAACGCATGTAATCATAAATTTCAGTTGTCGTCCCAACAGTAGATCGCCTGTTATGACTCACTGATTTTTGATCAATAGAAATTGACGGTGAAAGCCCCTCAATAAAATCAACATCAGGCTTGCCAAGTATGCCCAAGAATTGTCGTGCATATGATGAAAGAGATTCCACATAACGACGCTGACCCTCTGCATAGATGGTGTCAAAAGCCATTGATGACTTTCCAGACCCTGAAAGTCCCGTAAAAACAACCATTGCGTCCTTTGGAATAGTCAAGTCAACATTTTTTAAATTATGCTCTCGAGCCCCTTGAATTTTAATCTGTGCCATAGCTTAGTGTGATTCTTTAATTGTTTTAATAGTATCTCGCAAAATAATTGCAGACTCAAAATCCATATCATCTGCAAATTTCTTCATCTCACGCTCAAGTCGTTTGACTGTTTTGTTTTTATCGTGCGGTGTCAAACTTGGTAAATTGAGCGCATCAACCTCTTCCATAACATGTTTATTATGAAGCGCTGGATCGTCATGCGTGATGAGTGCAATATCATCTTGAATCTTTTTCTGAATTGTTCGCGGGGTGATATTGTGCTTCGTATTATACTTGATTTGGTATTCACGCCGGCGATCTACCTCGTCAATGGCGCTCTTCATGGACTTCGTTATCGTATCAGCATAGATAATGACCTCACCAAACACATTTCGAGCGGCACGGCCCATGGTTTGAATCAATGATGTACGACTTCTCAAGAATCCTTCTTTGTCTCCATCAAGTATTGCCACAAGGGTTACCTCAGGAAGATCCAAGCCCTCTCGCAACAAGTTGACGCCAACGAGCACGTCATATTCGTGTTTGCGTA
Source organism: uncultured Gammaproteobacteria bacterium (assembly GCA_964477065.1). GTDB lineage: Bacteria > Patescibacteriota > Microgenomatia > UBA1406 > HO2-37-13b > 2-02-FULL-43-11-A. The sequence continues at coordinate 18,259 of CAYZCU010000007.1, read as the reverse complement.
ATTTTTGCAGAATATCTGTTCGCTCAAGTGTTTTGATATCTGAATGCAGATAGACTGCTTGGACAGCATCTTCTTTGAGAAAATCAGTCAAATCTTCAGCAGTTCGCTTTGTCAGCGTTGTTACGAGAACACGTTCTTTCTTTTTAACTCGTTTTTTGATCTCTTTGATAAGATCCTGGATATCACCATCAGTTGGTCGAATATCAATCTGAGGATCGACAATCCCTGTTGGTCGGACGAGTTGTTCCACAATATGATGCTGGGCATCCTCAATTTCCCACTCATTTGGCGTCGCTGAAACGTACGTACACACTGGGATGCGACTATAAAATTCATCAAAACGAAGTGGTCTGTTATCGAGTGCAGATTCAAGGCGGAACCCGTAGTCGATAAGCGTTTTTTTGCGTGCTTGATCACCATTAAACATGCCTCGAACCTGAGGGATAGTCATGTGTGATTCATCAATAAACGTAAGCCACTTGTCACCAAACTGGTGCGTAAAGAAGTCAAGCAAACTATGCGGACTTGCACCAGGCTTGCGTCCGTCGAAATAGCGTGAATAATTTTCAATGCCGTTGACATACCCCATTTCATGCAACATTTCCAGATCGTAACTGACTTTTTGAATCAATCGCTCAGCCTCAAAATTACGACCGCGAGCACGAAGTGCTTCTGATTCCTTTTTGAGGTCATCACGGATACGTTGCTCTGCTCCTTTGAGGGTATGTTGGTCAATAAGATAGTGCTTAGCTGGGTAGATGACAATCGACTCGAGGGGTGTATCTGACGTAATCTTTCCCGTCAATGGATCACGGATGGTGATGCCTTTGAGGACATCTCCATCCATTTCAAGTCGATATGAAATATCATCATACGCTGGAAAGATATCAATATGCCCGCCACGCAGGCGAAAGGTACCTCGATGATAGTCAAACTCTGAGCGCTCATATTGAAGCTCAATGAGTCGTGAAAAAAGCTCTTTTTGTGTGTATGCAGTGCCAACTTCCAAAGGAAGTATAAACTTCGCATACTCAGCAGGTGCGCCGATGTTGTAAATACACGAAACTGACGCCACAACTATACAATCAGGCCGTGTGAGAATGTTACTCGTTGTGGCTAGACGTAGCTTATCAATCATATCGTTGATTTGAGCTTCCTTCTCAATGTAGGTATCTGTAGAAGGCATGTATGCTTCAGGCTGATAGTAGTCGTAGTAGGAGACAACGTACGATACAGCGTTGTCGGGAAAGAAATTGCGTAATTCTTGATACAGCTGGCCAGCAAGCGTTTTGTTATGACAGAGGACAAGTGCTGGTTGTTGAAGCTCTTGAATCACCTGTGCCATCGTAAATGTTTTCCCTGAGCCCGTTACGCCCAGAAGGACTTGGCGTTTAAGTCCATCACGAAACCCACGAGAAAGCGCATCGCTTGCGCGCTTTTGATCGTCTGTAGGCTGAAATTCAGATTGTAGTGAGAACATAGCAATCTTCTATTGTACAGTATTTTGAACGATTGTACACCAGATACATTCGAGTGTCTGTAGAGTGAATTGGTTTGTTATACTAGGCTATGCTTTATCTTGTGGGGACATCACTGGGAACAGTTGCAGATACGTCGCTTCATGCAGTTGAAACACTGTGCTCATGTGATGTGATTTTATGTGAGGATACACGAACATTTGCACCGTACTATCCTGCTTTGCAACAGGCGTATGGACTTTCGCCAAAAGTATCTCAAAAATTTGTTAGTTTTCATGACCATAATGAATTTGAACGTCTTCCTGAGGTCATGGCATATCTTGATAAAAATTTGAATGTCGCACTTGTCTCTGAAGCAGGTATGCCCGTTGTATCTGATCCAGGAGGTCAATTAGTGCACCTGCTTATCAAGAAAGGCTATGCGTATACAGTGATTCCTGGCCCGACTGCACTGACGACTGCGATGACCTATGCAGGGATATCGGGAAATACATTTTTTATAGGATTTTTGCCAAAAAAGGATTCTCAGATTCGTAAAACCCTACGTGACTGCACGTCATGTATTGTTCGCCCACTTAATCTCGTTATGTATGAATCACCACATCGTCTGCCAGCAACTCTCTCGATTCTTAATGAGATCCAACCTGATGCTCAAGTAACCATTTGTCGTGAGCTGACAAAGAAATTTGAGGAAATTATTCGAGGGACACCAGCAGAACTCATGACCCACACCTTCAAGGGAGAAATAACACTAGTTGTACAACTTTCGTAAATTCGGTACTATATTTGTATGTATCAACTCGTAGCAATCGGCGATGTTACTGTGGACATGTTCTTCCAGGGGAAGGGTCTGACACAGGATAAGGAACGATTCAATCTTGCTATTGGAGGAAAGTATTACGTTGATGCGTTTCATCATGGACTTGGGGGAAGTGGTGCGAATGTGAGTATTCACAGCGCTCAGCTAGGGCTCGATTGTGCACTTGTTGCCCCCGTTGGTGAAAATGCATTTAAAAATCTGATTGTGCAGACATTGGCTCGAAAAACTGTTTCCACAGAGTTTCTTCATTTTGAGCGTGAACATTTAAGCATATCCACAATTCTGCTTGCCCCATCTGGTGAGCGGACAATTATCAAATATAGTGATCCCAAGCAACATATTCACCTTGTCGATCACGCACTTGAGCGAATCAAGCGGTCGGGTATTATTTTCATGGGCAATCTGCATGATGTCCCCCTCACTGAGCGTGTGCAGTTTATGAAAAATGTTCGCTCTGAGACAAATCTTCTTGCTTTGAATCTGGGTGCTGTTGATTGTGAGCTTGGTGTGACAAAGCTTGCACCTCTGCTTGCAGGTATAGATATTCTTTTTGTGAATCGATATGAATGCGCAACATTGCTTAAAAAATCAGCTGATAAGTTGGATCTCTCCAAAAATATCTATAAAGATTTTGGCTGTGAGGCAAAAGTGATCGTGGTGACTGACGGAGCACAAGGAAGTTATGCCTATACAGCAGATGCTGTGTACACTCAATCAGCTGCCAAAGTGACTGTTGTGGATGCGACGGGAGCAGGAGATGCTTTCACAGCTTCATTTCTTGTTACGTATACGAGCTCGCAAAATATCCAACAAGCCCTTGCTGATGCATCAAGCTATGCTGGCAAAGTGGTCAGTAAAATCGGAGCAAACTAACTCGCCAATTCTTGCAAAAGATCTCTCCCTGTCATATCTTGCGGTTGTGCAATTCCAAGAAGTTTAAGAATGGTAGGTCCTATATCTGCAAGTATTCCTGACTGGAGTGTCCGGTTGTTATTTTTCAACTCAGGTGAAATAAATATGCACGGAACTGGGTTTTCGGTATGTTCAGTTGAGATCCCCCCCGTTTTGAGGTTGATCATCTCCTCCACATTGCCGTGATCTGCTGTCACAATGACCATGTAGTCAGATGCAAGTGAGGCTTCCATAATTCTGCCCAGACATACATCTATAGCTTTGACGGCTTGGATTGCTGCATTGAGATTGCCCGTGTGTCCAACCATATCTGCATTTGCATAATTCACCAAAATAAATCGATACGAACCTTCTTGAATCTTTGTAATGAGTGTATCAGTTAGCTCGACGGCTGACATTTCGGGCTTGAGATCATAGGTAGGAACTTTGGGTGATGGAATAATGATACGGTCTTCAAGAGGAAATGCTTCAGAGCGCAGTCCATTAAAGTAATTGGTGACAAAGCGTTCCTTTTCACTTTCTGCCATGCGCAGTTGGGTAATGCCATTTTCAGAAAGGATTCGTCCAAGTGGCATCTTGACAACATTTGGCGGAAACGCGATATCGACAGGTAGGTCCTTTTCATATTCTGTCATGGTGACAAAATACAGATCTTCAATCTTGGGGCCACGAGCAAAGGGCGGAGCAACATTTGGATCATCTTCAACTATATGCTTTTTATTGTATTTAACAGCATACGGGTCAAATGACACCTTGTTCGCGTCAGCCTCAAAGTTATCCAGAACAAATGCCTTCGTCAGTTCTCGAGGGCGATCGATGCGAAAATTGTAAAAGATCAGGGCATCGTGTGGATGGACAAATTTCGGCTCTTCCCCATCCTGGACGATTAATGTTGGCTCGATAAATTCATCAGTTTTATCCTGCGCATACGTTGCATCAATTGCCTCCTTGGCTGAATGGGCTCGATTTCCGACTCCTTGTGTGAGTGCGATGTAGGCCTTTTGGATACGCTCCCACCGCCTGTCACGATCCATGGCATAGTAGCGTCCCATAATTGATCCAACTGAACCTATCTGAAGTTGCTTTAGGCGAGCCTCAACATCATCAACATATGTATGTGCCGCCTTGGGGGGAGAATCACGCCCATCAGTAATAAGATGCAGAACAACATTTTTGATACCCTTCTCCTTACACATAAAAAGAAGCGCATATAAGTGAGATGAGCTCGCATGGACGGTCCCATTCCCAAGCAATCCCATCAGGTGCAACGTGCTATTGTTTCGTTGAACATGTTCAATCGCATGCATAAATGCAGGATTCGTAAAAAATGTTCCATCAGCAATGGATAAATTGATACGTGGGAGGCTTTGATAGACGATGTTCCCAGCTCCGATATTGATATGGCCGACCTCAGTACTCCCGACCTCATGTGCGGGAAGGCCAACAGACTCACCTGATGCACGCAGTTGTGTGTGGGGGAACATATGGAGTGCCTGCTCAAAGTGTTCTGGCTGAGCAAGCGTATACGCATTGCCTGGGCCAGGAAGTGCTATTCCCAATCCATCAAATACAAGTAAGATAACACCTTTCATGCTTACAGTATAGCTGAATCTCCAGCAGGTTGGTCACTTGGTTTCGTCGGATTCTTACTTTTCATATCACCCTCAATTTCAAGCAGTCTATTGTACTTGGCAATACGCTCACCTCGAGCTGGAGAGCCAAACTTCACGAAATCAGCCTGAATACCCACACCAATATCTGCAATGGTCGCATCTGTGGTTTCGCCCATGCGATGTGACATGACGATCTTCATATCTGCATCATGGACTGAGGCAACGAAGCGGAGCATTTCTGAAATAGTGGCGACCTGATTAAATTTGACGAGCACTGCATTACATGCATGTTTCTCTGCTGCACGTTTGAGGCGCTCCGTATTGCCGGCTATGAAATCATCACCGACGATAAATGTCTGTTTCCCCAATTCAAGGGTGAGCTTTTGCCATGACGTAAAGTCTTCCTCACTGAGAGGATCTTCAAGAATAAGCATATTGTACGTGCCTACCGTATCGATCAAAAATGCCATGTACTCCTCTATTGTTAATGCAGCCGCTTGATCTTTGACAGCGTAGCGACCATCTTTATAATAATGCTCAGCGACACAATCTGCCCCGAGATACATATCCACACCAAGTTTGAGCTTTTTGACCATAAGAACCTCTTTGATAATGTCGAAGGCTTCCATGTTCGTAAACAAATTCGGCGTAAATCCCCCTTCATCAGAGACAGAGACATTTGCATTGCGCTGTTCAAAAAGATCCTTCAAGCCATCATAGATAGAGACAGCGATGTGTAATGTTTTGGAAAATTCCATAGACGTTGAAGGGACAAGCTGAAACTCCTGAAAATCAAGATTTTTTGTCCCATGTTTACCGCCATTTATCATATTGTAGATAGGGGAAGGGATGGTGGTGAGTGCTAGTGACGTCTTGTATGTTGCGTTGTACATTTTATTGACATACTCGTAGAGCTCCATCTTTGCTTCGACAGCAGACGCTTTCAGGACAAGTTGCGATATCACCATGAGCGTATTGACGCCAAGCTTTTTGTATTGCGGTGTACCATCAGCTTTCAGAAGCCACGCGTCTATTTCACTTTGAAGCTGGGTGTTGACACCAACAAGTTTCGGGCCAAGTGCATTCTGGATATACGAGACTGCCGTCAAAACCCCCTGACCAGCATAACGATCATTGTCTCCATCACGAAGTTCGATCCCTTCGTGTGCCCCCAGAGATTCTCCTGATGGTACTTGGGCAGTCACGACAATACCGTCCTGTGTTTCGAGACGGCCTTCGATGGTTGGGACACCCCGTGAGTCAAGAATTTCTCGCGCGGTTATTTTTTTAATGAGTGCCATAATTTTGCTTCCAGCTCAGCTATCATTTCGCGTGTGCGATCGATGGCATCAGCATTCAATGAAAGACTTGTTGCCCCCCATCGAACAAGAGCCTCAGCAATATCTGGATAATCAGATGGCGCTTGGCCACACACTGATACCGTGATATTATGCTTGCGTGCTGTCTGGACTACCTTCTTCAGCGCCCACAGAACTGCTTCGTTTTGCTCAGAGTAAATATGTGCAACTTGCTGACTATCACGATCAACGCCCAAAAGTAGCATAGTCAGGTCGTTAGTGCCAATTGACACACCATCTATGCCTAGCTTGATCATATCCTCCAAAAGGATCACTGCAGAAGGGACTTCTACCATAATCCAAAGCTTAAATGTCGGTGATTGGTCTAGCCCGTGCTCGCGTAAAATACTCTTGATTTGCATGAGCTCAATGGGCGTACGGACAAACGGGATCATCAGATAGATGTTTTTATAGCCTGCCTCTCGGACTTTTTTAATGGCTTCAAGCTCCATATCAAACACTTCCTTCCACTGGATGTAGCGTGACGCGCCTCGAAAGCCAATCATCGGGTTCTCTTCTTGAGGCTCATATTTTTCACCACCCTTGAGGTGACGATATTCATTTGATTTGAAGTCTGTTGCACGATAGACGACAGGTCGGGGGGCAAATGGCTTGAGAACCTTGATCATATCCTTTGCTATACGATCAATAAATTCCTTTTGTCTCCCCTGCTCAATGATGAGCTTCGGATGTGTCCCAATTGCTGCCATCATAAACTCAGCTCGCATGAGTCCGACACCATCGACATTGAGCATTGAGGCCTCCTCAGCTTGGTCGACCTGCGCAAGGTTCATATAAATCTTCGTGATTGTCTTCAGATGCGTCTTCGGTTTGGGTTTATCAGCATCTGGATCAAGTTTGATCGTCAGCTTCCCAGCAAAAATCTCACCTGTTGTCCCATTGACCGTGACAAGCTTCTCATTTTCAAGTTTCTTGATTGCTCCTTCAGCGCCGACCACAGCCGGAATACGCAATTCACGTGAAACAATAGCCGCATGAGATGTGCGTCCGCCCATTTCAGTCACAATCGCAGATGCTCGCTTCATAGCTGGGACATAGTCAGGATCTGTCATAGGAGCGATGAGGACATCCCCTTCATGGATCTTATCAATGTCCTTCGGGGACATAATGACGACTGGCTTCCCTGAGCCAATACCCGGTGAGGCTGGTGAACCTGTAGCAAGAATCGTATGCTTTCCGACTTCAAATTCAGTTGTATGTGAACCTTCTTTTTCCTTCGTGGTTGTGATCGGACGAGCTTGGGTAATAAAGAGATTACTTCCTTCGAGCGCCCATTCGATATCTTGTGGGAAAAAATAGTGATCTTCAATAGATTTGACAATATGTGCAAGTGCAAGGATATGTGTATCGGATAATTTCTGCTTCTTGCCAATGCTTTCGGGAAGCTTCTTTTCTCCAACGCCATCAGTAGTTCGGATTTCTTTGATTTTTTGAATCTTAATTTCCTTCTTGATGATGGTCATCGTTTTCTTGGAAACCTCATAATGATCGGGGGTTACATTACCTTGAACAATATAGTCACCTAGCCCATGAATAGCCTCGATGGTAATAGTTGAAGGATCGTTTGTAATAGGATCAATTGAAAAAGCGATACCAGATGTGTCTGATTTGACCATGCGTTGGACAACCGCTGCGAGTCCAACCTTCATGTGATCATAGTGCTTCTGTTGACGATAATACATCGCACGCTCAGTAAACAAGGATGCCCACGCTGATTTGATCTTATCAATTAGCATGTTTTCACCAATGACATTGAGGTACGATTCTTGCTGGCCGGCAAAAGATGCATCGGGAAGATCTTCAGCTGTCGCAGACGAGCGTACTGCAACAGCAGGGGCTGTCAATGTTGATTGAAGATGTTTCAATATTTGTTCGGAAGCGTGTTTTTTGTACACTCGTGCCTCTTCGCGTGCAAGATTATGATAATGCTCATGAATCTGTGTGTGAAGATCGTGTGGAATCTGAGCATTGCGGATCAGTCGGCGAATAGCAGAAGCTCCATCAGATAGTTCGTTTTGATTTTCAAAATTTATCAGTGAGATAAAATGCTCAATATCTTCTGCGAGGTTGTTATGTTTGATGACAGAAAAATAAGCTTGGGCAGTCACCACAAACCCGAATGGGACAGGAAAGCCTGCTTGAAGCATTTCACCAAGATTTGCGCCCTTTCCACCAACAATGCTAACATCGTGTCTATCAACATCACTAAACCACAGGACGCTCTTGTTTTTACTCATATACAATTCAGTATAGAGATTTTACGACCTACTTTGCAAGCTTCTTTTTGAGGTTTTCAACATGCGGAATGGGTGATGGATCAATATCTTCTTTGAGTGCAAGATACAGCCCCACATACGCCCCAAAGTGAATAGCTGAAAAGACGTGCGAAATCGGATGTGCGCCCGTAACTGTGTGTTCAACGACTGTATGTCCAGCCTCGTTGACGATTTGCGCTGAGTAGCGCATGCGTTCCTTGATTCGCTCAGAGTATAAAGATGAATTCAAAAAGATATACACATCTGCATCATGGGTGGACGTTGGAAATCTAAGTGCCTCCAAAAGATGATGATTCATTTCAGGTACAGGATGTTCAACAGCAAATGATTTTGCATTTTCGTGCAGTTGATTACGCATGGCGTGAATTGCCCCCTGCAGAAACTCTGCGCCGATGTAAATAGGAAAATGATCAAAGAGCTGTGTTGCTAATTGCTTAGCTGGATTTTGGGCGGTAGGGACAGATTGCCCATACAATGCATTGTTTTCTTCGACGACTCGCTCAATATTGTTGAGTTCCTCGTCATGTATTGTTATAAAACCAGTGTGATGAAGAAAGCTGAGCAATCCAACAATCGAGTAACCGATAGCCATGCGAGGCTGATTGCAGGGGTTAAATGTCGGCGTGATATGAAAATGAGGATTACCCTGTTCCTGTGCGCGCTTTTCAAGTGTCCCACCCGAAGAAATCGTGCAGATATGTGCACCTGCCTTAACTGCCTCATCAAAACAGGAAAGGGACTCTTCTGTTTCACCTGAATACGATTGGATGATGACAAGTGTTGATGGGCCAACATAGCGTGGAAGATGGTAGTCATTAATAATGTCAAACGGAACAGGCATTTTCAGGCTATACGCATAGCGCGTCACATAGGCTCCAAGGGATGTTCCTCCCATACCTGCAAAAACGATGGATGTAGAGGTATTGTAGTCAGCAGGAATAGAGATCTGTGCCCCGATTTCCCAGGCATGTCTCGCCTGCTTCCCGAGAAGCTCAATTGAACCCAACTGATTCTCTGTATCAAGGGTTGGGAATGAAAGGTGATTATCAAGATTCATATAGTTAGTTAAACGAATCAACATTAACGCCTTCTTCAAAGGATATATCGGGGTTTTCGCGAAGAATATGTGCAATTTGATCTTTCAAACGATCATACATTTCCTGTGTCTTCGCCTCAAATTTGACCGTAATATACGGGCCATTTTGAGATGCACGAATAATAATCATTTCCTCATCCGTGTCCATACGAATACCATCTATTTCAACGTATGTCGCGTCAGGGTAAAGAGCTTTGATTTTTGCAGTGACTTCACCTGAAATAATTTCAATCTTGACTGCATCTGGACAGCCGAGCTTGATCTCAGGGCTTGAAACATACTGAGGAAGCTCTGCAACTTCCTCAAGGAGGCTCTTTCCTGTCTCACTCAGATAGGCAAGAAGTCGCAAAGATGCTATAGCTCCGTCATCATGCCCATAAAAATTATCAAGAAAATAAAAATGTCCACTGAGTTCACCGCCAAAAGGCGCAGTTTCATGACGAACCTTTTCCTTAATATACGAATGGCCAGTTTTCCAGATGACAGGAATCCCCCCTTCTTTTTCAATGGTCTCTGTAACTGACTTTGAGCATAGAGTATTGAAGACAATGCGTGAGTGAGGCAAATGATGCAAAATGTCTTTCGCATACAGCGCGCAAAGCGTATCATTCCAGATCAGATTGCCTTTGTTGTCAACGACACCCATGCGATCGCCGTCTGCATCATACGCAAATCCGATATCTGCCCCTTCTTCAACAACGCGTTTTCCCAGGCGTGTCAGCACATGGCGCTCAGTTGGATCAGGTGTGCCTGTCGGAAATGTCCCATCTGGGGTCGTGTTCTGTTCGATGACCTCACATCCAGCGCGACGCATGAGCTCAGGCAGATAGATACCAGTCGTTGCTGAGCATGAGTCAATCACGACCTTCATTGGGGTGATTGTGCCTGTGTGGTAGAGGACATCCTTGAAATACTCATCAGTTATGTCGACCTCTTGAAGCTTCCCTTCATGTCCAGACGTGAGATACTGACCACTCTTGTAGAGCTCTTTGAACGCAATCACATCATGTGTGAGCATTGTTTCCGAATAGCCTGTCCCCATTTTAAATCCGTTGTACTCTTTGGGATTATGTGAGGCAGTAATCATAACCATCCCGCGAGTGCGAAAAAAGTACTGAGCAAAATAAGCTATTTGAGTTAACGTCATTCCAAGAAAGTAGACATCTATGCCTGAAGAGGTGAGACCTTTCATAAACGCCTGTGCATACGCTGGACCTGAGGTGCGACAATCATGTCCAACGACACAATCTGGTATGCGTCTCTGGATAAGCCATGTCGCATATGCTTTTCCTAGTTGCTCGACATTTGCTTCTGTCAGTTCAGTATCTACAAGACCACGCATATCGTAGCCTCGAAAAACATGATCTGGTATCAAATGTGTATCCATACGTGTTAGGTGCTATTGTAGGTAGAAGCACAGACTTAAATCAAGTGCTTTTTGAATTGAAAATGACAGAGTCCCTGTTTTCGTCCCCACTTCGATATCATACAACTTTCGATACAATTTCGAAAGTCGATTCATACGATCTTCAGGTGTTGCTCCCCACAGACGAGATTGAGATTGTAGCTGGGATGCTTGCCATGGGGCGAGTTTACGCTTCCCTGTAATTTTCCTCTCAACTGAAATAAGATCTTTGATACGTCGTTGCATCATAAAAAGCAACATGTGCTCATCAACACTGGCAGATATCTGTGATTTGTAGATTATACATTTTTTCATATTCCCTGGAGCAAGTGCATCCAGATATTTCCACAGGTTTGTTGGAAGGGTGGATATGCGTAGTTGTGCTGTTGGAAAGTACTTCTTAAGAAGTTTCGGATCAAGGGAACTTTCCCAAATATACAGATTTGCGGTAGGTGCAAGAGATGTCAGAGAACGAGACAGTGTTGTACGAACAAATGCACGAGATAGGACATTCTCAAGAGCGACAGCTTGCTCTGTTTGAAAAAGAGAGGTGGACTCGAGTTCTCGTATTGCCAGTTCAATATCTGTCATGCTTGGGCATGCGATCTGGGAGCTTCGAATCCGCTTCAGTTCTTGTGAAAATTGTCGACGTGACGCTACCGTATCATCGCCACAAAAGATATATAACATTTGGATATTGTACTGTCATCTGAACTTATATACAATCAAATGAGCATGAAGTTTTATGATGCGAATACGAAACGATATCAGACCTATGCAACATTCGGATTAGCAGGTATTGTCGTCTCATGTGCATTGCTTCTGGGGACATGGCGCTACATGTATGGTCAGCGGGTGCTTGGTGTATCGACGGTGCAAGATGGCACAAGTGAACCTCAACAGGTTAATCCCCAACAGCCTGCGCAACAGATTCCTTCCCAACAGGAAGGTGGAACAACTGGCGGTACAGGTAGTGCTGGTGGTCAGACCATTGCTTCACCATCATCTCCAACGACTGAGGTCACTATCACAAATCCAACAACAGAGATTATTATCCAAAATACAAATACAGAGCTTGTTATCACTGATGTCGGATCACAAACTGAGATTGTGAGCGTGCCAGCTGTGCCAGCATCGGGATCGACCCAGCAAACATCTCCATCATCCCCTGCTCAACAAGTTCCAGTTGCCGGTCAGGCCCCTGCTTCGACATCAACGTCTCCAGAGGCAGGAACGCTTGCATCGACGCCGACAGTGATTTCAACACTCCCCGGTATTACGACAAAGACGTATCCTACCTATGCCACAACAGGCATGACCTCAGGGACAGCTCAGAGTCAACCCTCTGCTCAGTCCCCCACCATGCTGTCGACCGTTTCACAGACATTTGCTAAGCCGCTTTCATATATTGGTATTGGCACAGATGCGGGGAGTGCCTCAGTTGTACCTGCTGATGCCGTGACAATCCAATATACCCCTGCTGGTCAGACAACGAACCTAGATAAGTGGCTTCGTGACTATCAGTTTCAAGTGTGGGCGGTTGGATCGGATACCGTGGCTATTTATCAGCGAGGCATTACGACGTATACCACTGATGCCATTAAGCTTGGGCTGAGTAAATTATCTTTCAAGCTTGTGACAGACAGTGGTGAGCTTCCCGTGTTGTATTATCCGTACACCGTTTGGACACATCTCAGTGCGATTCATGAAATTAGTGAAGATACACATGATCAGCCTATACGGCTTATATCTGAGGGAGGAACGTTGCGGTACTTTGTTCATGCGCATTCGAGACAGTTTTTGCTTGCCGCAATCCCTGTCTCGATCTGTCGCAATATCGTCGTCGCTGTTGATACTGGTGATATCCTCGACTCACGAGCATGTTCACAGTTTGATTCAGCACTCGACGCACTTTCTTTGAGACTTTAGTCAATCTTTGCAATTTCAACGGGCTTCCATTTGTGAAGACCATAGAATTCACTACTAAAGAGTCCTGCATCAAGCATAGCTGTCAAAACTGCACGCATACATTGATAGTCTGTATGGAAGTTGTGTGTTCCAGCAATCCATTCACGCATATCATCAAATTCACCCTCAGCTTGAAGTTCTGACATGATTGTCTCAGGAGACATCCATTCAATCTTTTCAACTTCAGAAGCCTGCGGAGTAAGCTTGTTGAGATCGCCTGCATAGATAGTAAGGAAGTCGCGAACCCAGAGCCTTTGTGGAACGAGTCTGCTTGTTCTCCATGGGACAAGTTGGTGCGCATTGAGCTTGAGCCCAACCTCTTCCTCGACCTCTTTGAGTGCGTTAATCTTAAAAGTTTCATCAGCACTGACATGGCCACCGAAATGTGTTGACCATACGCCTGGATATCGCTCTTTGTTGAGAGAGCGCTGTTGGCAGAGAAGCTCGCCATCTGGGCTAAGAATATACACATTTGTGGATCGACACCACATTTGCTTATTAATAACTTCTGCGCGAGGAGCTGTTACTCCTGTTGGTTCGCCTGTATGTTCATCAACAACTTGAAGATGTTCATCCTGAATAGTCTGTGTCATAGATAGTATGTACAACAAATAATAATTATGAGCTCAATTATCCTCGAAGAAGAAAACTACGTAGAGCTACCTGAAAGGTATATTGTACAGGGGGGAATTGGAAAGTACAAGAAGGTGAAGCAAAATGTACCTTATAGTTTGAAGAAAACTGTGATGTTTGGGCCTATATATCCCTTTTATTAAAAAACCACGTAAGCCAATCAACAGGCATGCGTGCATCAGTGTCCATTATATCTGGATGAATTTGAGGGGACCTTCTGAAAATACCTCGAACTCGCAATCGTACCTGCTCTAATCTATTCGGCCAATAACCCAAAGCAAAAGCTCCGTCTGATCCTCTGATTTCAACTCCACATGCATTATCGGGAAAGCGATACTCACCACTCGCATCGTTATAGCGTATTGAGTCAGGCAATGCGTCATGCCCAGTTGCAATATGTCGACAACTAACACTCACCTGCAATCTATCTCCAAAGGTACACGTTCCGCATTGAGGGTTAAAATTTTCAGGTTTTAAGGTCATAGTGTTATTATATTAATAATTGTCGTATTTTAGCACAATTTGCTCATAGTGCATCTATGTAAACTCAAGGTACAAAGGTGCGTGATCAGACACAACTGCATCCAAAACACGAAAATCCTTTACATCTATCCCTGCAGAAACAAGTACATAATCAGCAAATAGCTCATCTTTATCATATAATTTTGTTCTGGTTGAGGAAATGCTATATTGCTTAATCAAATTTCGCATACCTACTTCAAGCAATCCAATGCTTCGAGTATCAGGTTTTAGGTTAAAATCGCCACAAAGTACTATTTCCCCTGGGCAAGTATCGAGAAATTTTTTGATCTTCATCGACTGTCTGATTCTACTTGGACTATCAGCTTTACGTAGGTCATTCCAAAGGCCATGAAAATTGACAATCGTGATGTTTTTACCAGCTAATTCAAATTCAACGTATTGTATGTTACGAGGTAATGTTCGAGGATCAATGCCGACAAGTGCATTTCGTCTTCTAAAGACAACAATATCACCCTGCTTTAAAACTGGATATGATGACTTGATGAAAATTGTAAGACCTTCCTGATCTTTCTGTGCTTGATTAAAGTAACCGATATGATCTGGCAGGAGAGTCCTGATCTTATCAAAGATCTCCATATCACTTGGCAACTGGCGCTCCATCATTGTTGACCCATGATGAAAAACCTCCTGAAAGCAGAATACATCGATCGAAGAAGCTTGCTGAGCGAGATGGTCTAAAAGTTCAGTGCTGAGTCTTCCTCCCCAGATGTTGAGAACTTCGAGTGTCATGATACATGAAGAATAAGCTCGAAAGCAGATCTAAGTACAAATGGTGTTCGGGGTGAGAATGGGAGTCGATCCACTTCAATGCCACATTCTGCTAATTTTCCAGCACATGAACTACCTGGATGGATAATAGGATCAGTTACCTGAAAGCTTCTTCCAGGAATATGTTCGAGTGTGGTTAGCTCGCTTGTTCCATTTGCAATAACAGCACAACGGCCATAAACATTGCTTGCACAATTATCACAGAGAGGATCAACTCGTCTACATGCTTTATCATAAAGATTTAAAAGTCCCATAACCGTATTATACTCCTTGATAGGCTGAGCGCAAGAGATCTTACATAACTATCTAGCGAACTCGCATCTGTGGGAAAAACAAACTTCCTTTCTCATGTGGCCTTTGACTAATCTCACGCATACGGACTGGCATATCCATATCAACTCTCCGACTTGTCTCACGTATCTCACCCCTATTTGTCATAGAGATTGTATCAATTTTTACTCCACCAGCGGTAATAAGGTTTTCAATCAACTGAGGAGTAAGGTAGGAAAATGCACCTCGTAATCGTGCTCCAGCTGCAGCTGCGATTGGAGCTGAAAGCGATGTTCCACCTGCCATGAAATAACCCCTTGTATGTGCCTCGGCTACAACTATGTCTTTACCAGGTGCAACGAAAAAGGTTGTCACGGGATCCATATTTGAAAAATCTGCAATGTCATCATCATTTGTAGATGCCCCAACTGCGATGAGTCCATCTACAGGGGCATGCCCAAGGGTAATACATGCAGGTCGAGTCGTTGCATTTGCAAAACTATTATTTCCTGTTGCTATAAACGGAGGTATCCCCTTTGCAACTAGTTTTCGAAATAATTCTTCAAATAGTGGTTCAGAGTTGGTACATGAGCCAACGACACCCATAGATCCATCAGGATTAGGGAATGCGAGACTCATTGAAACTGCTGCTGTTGGTAAAGTCACTCTTTGAATAAGATCATCGAGAGCAATAGCAACATCGCCAATTGATTTTGTCATATAGACAATTTGACCGGTATCAGACATTTCAGCAGCAAGGGAGGCGGTAGCTGTACCGTGTACACAATTGTCAGTCGATACGTAGCATGCACTCGCTGCATGTGGAGAACGATCAATCCGTTGACCATTAGCACATCCCGTTGCCACAATACAGATGCTTTCAGTAATTCTTCCTGAACTCCAGTATCAATTGTTGCGATGTTCCAACCACTTCCCGTAGCTCCACGTTTTGTTGCTTGGGGAGCCCGTATGAGCTCTTCGACATCTGGATTCATGCCCAATGGGATACTATCTTGGCTCACATCTTGTATATACGCTGGATTTGAGTCAAGTAAAAATGAGATATCCTCAGGTGAGGATACCTTCATGATATATGCGTCAACAGAGGACAAATGAATAAGCTTTCGGGGAGATGACACCATTACAGTATCGGGATCCCGCTGTTTGAAAAGAGGCGTAGCAAAAGCTACCTCAAAAGGGCCAGACATAGTCAGCTTTAATCGCATCCTTTCTCCCAAACGTAGCAATTCTGTCTCAGATGATTGAGAAGCCACATAGGTATCTAAGGGGACTGCAACTGCAATCGGTGTATGTCCCTCATGTGAAGCAATCTGTGGGATTGGCTGTTGTGCCTCAGAATGGGCTGGATGTGTTGCCCCTGTGCCAAGAAGCGTGAGTGCGGTAAGTGCTGATAATGATTTTCTTTCCATATTTCTTATCCGATAATTAAAAGGGATAATCGGTTAATGCAGGTACAATTATACAATATAAAGTCAGTAATTTATACTATGGGTTGTGTGGGTTAGAAGATGACTCAAAAGATGAATTTAAGTTTGATGTTACCTCCCCATCAAGCTATCCCTGAAATTGAAGCTCAGCTTGCATCTTTTCAGGTATTCCCATTGCCATGGCTTTTCAGCTGAATATAGTGTGGCTAATTCTTTCTGATGCGACTTCTCGTAGCTCAGCATCTTTCTCCAACAGTATGCTTCTTTATATGACAGATGGCCAGCAAAAATGATTACAAGGCACGATATTGTGAGAAGAATTTTTGCTTTCTGATGCAGAATTTCCTTGACACTTCTGAATGCGAGGAAGACTATAAGCCCTGCAAGTGCATAGGTGATGATGCCCTTGTCGTAGATAAAGATCAGCGGAATCATCGCTATCCAAAGAAAGATATGTGCAATGACTGATGCCAAGGTGAGAAAACTTTGAGATGGCTTCTTGTTTCTGTACAAGGCAATTAAAAAACCGGCGAGTGTCATCAGTCCTAGAGTGACTATGAGTGAATCATGAACTGCAAGAACTAGGCCAGATGAGTTGACGAGGTTTCCCCAGGTAATCGTGAAGAAGTAGTATAAGTAGGGAATCAGGAGGGCGATGTAGAAGATGATAAGACTTGAC
>CAYZCU010000007.1:0-961 GCA_964477065.1 uncultured Gammaproteobacteria bacterium | reverse complement strand
TACTGGTTCTGCTTTATCCTTTGATTCTTTTTCAGAAGCTACATTTGGAAGTTTTAATTTAATTCCCACTTTTAATACTCTTCCTCTACGAATTTGATTTATTTTTTTTAAAGTTTGTACAGAAGTATTGTACTTTTGAGCAATACAATTTACAATAGTGCCATGAACTTTCTAGCACATGCTAGTACATGGGAGAATGCATTGGAGAGATGGATATACAGGAAGGTTGAAAAATGGGAGGTTTGAAAAAGAATAATATGCACATGAAGAGCAAAAGTATACGATCAATACTATTAGCATTTGGCCTCAGTTACTTACTATTATTTGCACTTGGTAATTTAGGTGATATAGTAGCAAACAATGATTTTGGCATAGTACCCCAGCTTAAGTTGAGTGTATTACAAATCTTTACCTTCATCAGCGTGGCACTATGTAATTTCTATATTATTGAAAATTTTATGGCTCCCAGAAAAAATTCTATTAAGAACTTGCTTTTTATTGGTCTTATGGACCTTGTGGTCGTTTATCATGTTACTGTTTATTACATAGCTTCTATGGGGAGTTACATAGGTATTGGAGATATTCTTCGAGATGTTCATGGAATTAACTGGTATTACATGGATTATGGAGGATGGGGAATGACACTAGCATTTTTCTTACTTTCAGTAGTTGGTGCACTATTATTGTTTTTTATGAATGTTATCCTCAACAGAAGGCATAAAAAATGATGAAACCTCAAGACTTGCTATGAAGTATCCTGATATATTTCATACTCCAACACTTTCACCCCATTGGGTCATCTGATCAAAAATTCCCTTCAAAGATCGACCTTTTTCAGTGAGTGTATATTCGACATGAAGTGGAACTTCAGCAAACACTTTTCTCTTAATAATTCCATCTCTTTCCAACTCAGTCAATCTTTGTGACAGAGTCTTAGGGCTAATAGTTTCTTGATATCGCT